>JAPKZJ010000084.1 GCA_026393855.1 Candidatus Aminicenantes bacterium | reverse complement strand
GACGCCCGGCACGGCCCGCAACGAGTTCAGAGACGAGCATTACCGCCGCTTGGCCTTCGCCGACAAGACCTTCGGACGCGGCCTGCCGTTCCAAGGCGGCAAGACCGATCGCGGCCGGATTTACATCGCCCTCGGCCCCCCACTCGACGTTCAGCGTTATATGTCTCCCGAAGCCGTCCCCATGGAGCTTTGGACGATTCGAGGGCAGCCCGGCCTCGGCCAAATGTCCACTCTTCAGATCCTCTTCTACCAGCGAGGCGGAGCGGGCGATTATGTGATCTACAATCCCGTCGCCAATTCGCCCAAGGACCTCGTCCAGACGCCACGGCGGGGGCAAAAAGAACCGGAAGATCCAGAGGATTGGGACGAATGGGACAAGGGCGCCATGCTGGTCCTGCGGGATCGGATGCTTCTGGACGTCATGCGGATGACCGGCGGAGCCGAGAGGGGAGTTTATCGCCAACAGACGTCCATCATGCTGGCCGAGGTGCAGGCCAATCCCCAGCGGCGCGCCAGCGCCGATTATGCCCTGGCCATTTTGGAGCACAGGCCTGTCGTCGACGTCAGCTATTCCGTCAAGCACATCGGCAACCGGACGGCCATCGCCGTTCTTGAGGACGGCTCCGGGACCCCGTTTCTTCATTATGTTCTTGTTCCGGAGACGGTCTCGCTCGACCGCTATGGGGACCGCTATGTGACCGAGCTGCGGATCACCCTGCGGCTGGCCGACGCGACGGGTGCCACGGTCTTCCAGCAGGAAAAGTCCGTTCCCCTCGATCTCCGGCCCGAGGAGCTGAAGCGCCTGCAGGCGAGCTCCTTCCAGTATTACGACGCCGTGCCCGTGATTCCCGGCAAGTGGCTTCTCTCCATCCTGCTCGAGAACACGGTCTCCAAGGAATTTACCAGCGTCGGGAAGACGATCGAGGTTGCCGCGCCGGACGGGCCGGCTATGAGCCCGCTTGTCCTGGCCCGCCGGGTCTTCAAGGACGCGCCGGCGGAAGCCGCGACTCGCGCCTTTCAGGTCGGCCGGCTCCAGCTCTACCCATCGGTCAACAACGTTTTTCCCGAGAAACAGCCTTTTTTCGCCTTCCTCCAACTGCGCGGCCTGACTTCGGCGCTGAAGGAAAAGGGCGCCATAACATTCGTGCTGTCCGGCGACGGCAAGCCGCTCTGGAGCGTCCGGCGGACCCTGCGGGAATATGCCGACCCGGGCACCGTGATCGAAGAAATTTCCGTCGCGGGCTTGGCCGCCGCGACTTACCAGCTTCGGGCCGGTTTGGCGGACGAAAGCGGCCGCGAGATTCTGGCCGCGCAGACCGACGTCCGTTTGACCGGCGAGGCTGTGCCCGGCGTCTGGGTCTCGGCCCTGCCTTTACCGCCGGCCGGCGACCCGGCGATCGATTTCATGCTGGGCACGCAAGCGTTGAACGCCGGCCGGATCGACGCGGCCGTTTCATCGCTGGCCAAGGCGGCGCGGGCCAGGCCGGACAATATCGAGTATGCCGTCGGCTACGCGCGAGCGCTGCTGGCCGCAAAAGATCCGAGCAAGGCCCGGGATGTCCTTCTTCCCCTGGTTGAAGCGAAGGAAGCGGGCTTCGATTTCTTCGAGATCTGCCACGCCGAGCTGGGCGAGAAGGACAAGGCGCTGGCCGCCTGGAAGAAGTCCCTCGCCATCATGCCGAATCAGGAGGCGATCAAGGCCCGGATCCTTGAAATCCGATGAATGTCATTTTAACCGCTGTCCTGGCGCTTGCCGTCGGCGCTCCGGCGGGCTTTGCCTCCATCCAGGACCGTCCTCTTGCCCCGCGCCACCAAGCCTGGCTCGAGGACGAAGTGGCGGACATCATCACTTTCACCGAACGCGATGCGTTCCTGCGCCTCGAAACGGACGCCGACCGCGACCGACTGATCGAGGAGTTCTGGCGCCGGCGCGACCCGACGCCCGACATGCCCCGCAACGAGTATAGGGAGGAGCATTATCGGCGCTTGGAGTTTGCCGATAAAACCTTCGGCCTCGGCGCGGCTCTGCGGGGCCGCAAGTCGCAGCGCGGCCGCATTTACATCGCCCTCGGCCCTCCGCTGGAGGCCCAGCGCTTCAGGCGGGAAGGCTTCCGCCAGATGGAGCTGTGGACGATTCAGGGCAATCCGGCCGTCGGCCGTGCTCTTTTCTTCCGTCTTCTGTTCTACCAACGAGACGGGGCCGGCGATTTCGTCCTTTACAATCCCGTGTTCGATTCGCCCAAGCACTTGGCCCTGAATCCGCTCCCGGGGAAGACGAGCTCGACCTTTCCCCGGGCGTGGGACGACTACGACATAGGCGTTTTCCTGCTTCTGGAGGCGAACTCGCTGTTCGAAGTCGCCTCGGCCGTCTCGCCCGAGGTTCCGGGGCTGGGCGGAGCCCTGAGCCGTGTTTCCGCGGGCAGCTTGGGCGCCGAGATCGGGCAGTACCTCCTGAAGAAGATCGACGACAGCTATACGATGGCCATCCGCGAGCATAAGCCCATCCCCGAAGCCCGCACCTCCGTTAAGCTCGTCGCCGGCGCCGCGGCGACGGCCATCCTGGATGGTGCGGACGGTCGGACGTTTCTCCATTTCGCCTTGGCGCCCGAGGCCCTCACCTTCGAGCGTTTCGGCGATCGATGCCTGGCGAACCTGAGGCTGACCGTGTGCCTGGCGGACGCCTCGGGAGCGACCGTTTTCGAGCATATGAAGACGATCCCCCTCGAGCTGCGGCCGGAGGAATTGAAAAGCATGAGCGAGCGGGCTTTTCAGCTCCAGGACGCCGTCCCCGTCATCCCCGGCGCGTGGACCTTGTCGCTCCGGCTCGAGAATACGATCAGCAACGAGTATGCCACGGCGGAGAAGACGATCGAAGTCCCCGCATCACGGGAGCCGGCCATGAGTCCGCTGATCCTGGCCCGCAAGATCTTCGCGGAGGCGCCGGAAGGCGCGGCGGCCGGGGCCTTTCAAGTCGGCCGCGCTCAGGTCTATCCCTCGGTCGACAACCTCTTTCCGAAGACGGAGGGATTTTTCGCTTTCCTCCAGCTGCGCGGGCTGACGGCCTCGCTCAAGGAGAAAGGCGCTCTGATCTTCACGTTGACGGGGGATGGGCGCGCCCTTTGGACATCCCGCAAGGCTCTGCGCGATTGTCCCGATCCTCTGGCGGTCGTCGAATCGATTCCGACCGAGAAGCTCGCCGCCTCGACCTACACCCTGGGGGCGGCCCTCGTGGACGGCGACGATCGAACGATTCTTGCCTCGCAGGCGGACCTCCGGCTGGCGGCCGGCTCCGTGCCTGGAATTTGGACGAACATCCAGCCGCTGCCGCGGATGGGAGACCCAGCGGTCGATTTTGCGCTCGGCGTGCAGCTTCTCAAGACGGGCCGCGCTGCTGAGGCACTGACCCGGCTGGCTAAGGCCGCCTCCGTCGAGCCGGGCTCGGTCGAGGCCCTGAACGCCCTGGGCGACTGCCACGCCGAGCTGGGCGAGAGGGGCAAGGCGCTGGCCGCCTGGAAGAAGTCCCTCGCCATCATGCCGGACCAGCCGCGCATCCAAGCGCTCATCAAATAGGGGTCAGGTCTTAAGATATAAGTTTTCTTTTAATAAAGTTTTCGTAATTGATGAAGAAGCGGCTCGAGAAAGCTTCCATCTTAAGACCTGACCCCTGATTTCATTGACCGAAAGGCTCCGGGGCTGTAAGATAGGGGGCCACGGAGCATTCATGGACAAAAAAGACCTCCTTGATATTTCCCATTTTTCCGACTATCTCAAGCCTGCCCAGGTTATCCACGATCTCAAGTCCAAGGACAAGGTTCAAGCCATCGAGGAGCTCCTCGACGTCCTGGCCAAGCAGAAGCTCATCTCCAACAAGAAGGTTCTTCTGACCCGGCTGATCGACCGCGAGAACCTGGTCACGACCGCGCTCGGCGACGGGATCGCCGTGCCCCACGCCCGGGTCGACACGGAAGGCGAGATCGCTATCGCCGTCGGCCGATCCGCCGCCGGCCTCGATTTCGAGGCCGCGGACAAGAAAAAAGTCCACCTGATCATCCTGATCATCTGGAATCCGGGCCTGCCCGGGCTGTTCAACCATCTATTTGCAGGGCTGGCCAACTTTCTGCGCAAGCCCGAGTTCCGGGATCGCATCTTCAAAGCGGCCGACAAGTCCGAGCTCTATGCGGCGCTGTCGGAGATCGAGCTCCGCCTGCCCCAGGAGGACAAGATCGTCAGCCGGGCCGGCCTGCTCAAGAAGCTGCAGGAAATCGAGATGAAGAAGCGGAAGGCGCCCAAAGCCCAGCTCAAAACCCTGGCCGCCCAAGCCGCTTTAATCCGCGAGGAGTTGGACGAGGCCCTACTCGTCCGGTTCGATAAGCTCAACGCCCGCTACGGCTTCGCCGTGGCCGAGGTCGACGAGGGCGTCTGCCAGGGCTGCTACATCAGCGTCTCGACCGAAATGAGCTCGGCCATCGAGGGCAGCAACGACATCTACGTCTGCGAGAACTGCGGCAAGTATCTCGTGGCTGCCAAACGCAAGAAAAAATTAGTCAGCGGACCGTCTGCTTGACCAGAACGGCCGGCTTCATCAGCTTGTAAACCGGGTAGGAGGCCAGCTCCCGGCTCCACTGCGGCACGATCTCGCGGTCGAAATAATTCCAGACCAACAGTCCGTCGTCGGACTCCGGCTCGAGCAGATAAGCGGCCACGTTGGCCAGCGGCTGGGCCATGCTGACGAAGCACGTCCCGGCCGGGAAGCTCCGCGTCTCCGCAATGTACTCGCCTTTGACGGTGTTGGTCCGGTGGCCTTGGTAGATGCGCTCAGCCCCCTTGATCTCCTTCAGCTTGAAGGTCAGGACTTCGAGCTGGACCGGCTGGACCAGCTTCTCGACGAGCAGGCCGTGCAGCAGGAGCTTGTCGACGACTTCCTTGGACGGCAGGGGCAGAAGGTAGCCGGCCGGCAATGGAAGGGTCCGCTTGGGGAAGAAGTCGGCGAAATAGGGGATAGTATAGGCGATCTTCTTGTCGGTGCGGCGCATCATTTGGCGGGGCGGGCCACCCGCGGGAGGAGCGCCGACCGGCTTGGTGCCCGCCGCTGGAGGCGTCACGGCCCCGGTGGCGGGAGGGTTCGCTGCGGCCGGAGCGGCCGGGGCGGGTACGGGTTCCATGACGTAGCCTAGGACCGTAATCGGCTTGACCAAGGCGCGGACGTCGAACTCGACTGCGAACTGGTCCTTGTCCGTCGGGGCCAGGCCGCGGGCGGAGGTCCGGGCGTCGGCCTCGGCCGTCATCCGGAGGATCTCCTCTGTGTTGGCGGCACAGTAGTCCAGGATGGCCCGCAGGAAGGCGTAGTTGCCCTGGACCCGGGTCTTGAAATCGGCGTGAACATAATTTTCGTCCAGGATGCCCATCCGGTTGCGGATGCCGATGTAGTTGGTGATGTAGCGGGGCTGGGGGTCGAGGGTCATCCAGCCTTTGGACGGATCGCGCGAATCGCGGTAGCCGCCATACCCGAGCCCGAGGGTGGCGTACTTGTCCTTCATGATCTTCTCGATGGCCGGCAGCATCTTGGACCGCTGGTACTCGACCAGGGCATTGTCGCCGTTGGGGTTGATCGGCCAAGCGTAGGTGACGGTCTGCTCGTGCCAGGCGCCGTCCGTGGTGTGGCAGTCGACGAGCAGGACGGGATCCCAGGGGTTGAGGACGCGGGCGAGCAGTCCCTGGACCTCGGGGCTTTCGGCCTTGACGGCGTCGCGGTTGAGATCGAGGCCCTGGCCGTTATAGCGGACGCCCTGGCCCATCTCGGGGCCGACCTGGCCGGGCCGGCTCTTGGGATCGATCTTGTCATTGCCGTCGGCGTTGAAGATCGGGGCGACGAGGAGCACCAGCTTGTCCAGGTAGAGCGGCTTGGGGGCCGTCAGGATGTCGCGGAGCAGCATCAGGCAGGCTTCCTTGCCCTCGACTTCGCCGGCATGGATGTTGGCCTGGATGTAGACGACCGGCTTGCGCAGAAGCCGCGGCTCGAGGGGAGAGGCGGGCAGGGGGTTGCCGACGATGACCAGCGGTACGTCCTTGCCCTCGGTCGAGATGCACAGCGTCTCGACCCGCAGCAGCGGGCTAAGCCTCTGGAGCTCGCGGATGAACGCCACCACGTCGGCGTGGAGCGAAGTCTGTTTGTAATCCGTCATCTCGGCCACGGTCAAAAGCTTCTGGCCGGGGGCGGCCTGGGCCGAGAGGGCGGGCGCGGCGGCGGCGATGAGGAACGCGGCGGCGAGAAGCGAAAGGATCGGGTGGAGCGTCTTGGTCATGCGGGGTCTCCTGTCATAGAGCGCAAGTGTAGTGCTTTCCCCTGGGAGCGTCAACGGCGGGCCCGAGTTGTGCTATCCTAGGGCCATGTCCCGGTATCCGGTCCGTTCCGACAAGGAAGCCGCCCTGCGCGAGCACATGGAGAAGCTCGGCATCCGCGAAGCCGACTTGATCGAGAAGTTCGTCCGTTCCCAGGGCAAAGGCGGCCAGAACGTCAACAAAGTCGAGACCTGCGTCTACCTCAAGCACGTTCCGACCGGGATCGAGGTCAAGTGCCAGCAAGAACGAACCCAGGGCCTGAACCGGTTCCTGGCCCGCCGCATCCTGGCCGACAAGATCGAAACCAAGCAGAAGGGTGCAGAGAGCGCCGAACAGGCCCGGATCGAGAAGATCCGGCGGCAGAAGCGGAAGCGCTCCAAGCGATCCAAGCTGAAGATGCTCGAGGACAAGAAGAAGCGCGGCGAGATCAAGCAGGGGCGTTCCGGCCGCATCGCCATCGACGAATAACCCGCCTCAGCCGGCCAAGCCGATCAGGGCGTCGAGGAGCAGGTTGGCGCCTTTTTCCAGGTCATCCCAGCGGATCGATTCCTCCGGGGCGTGGCTGACGCCGTCCGGGCTGGGGACGAATATCATTGCCGTCGGCGCCTTGGCCGCCAGGATCTGGGCGTCATGACCGGCGCCGCTCGTGAGCGTCCGGTATTCGTAGCCGCGATCGGCGCAGGCGGCCCGCAGCCGGACGAGCAGAGGCTCGGGCACCGTTACGGGCGAGGTCGCATCGATGACCCGCGAACCGAACTCGAGCCCCCGCGTGGCCGCTACTTCCTCGGCCAGGGCGAAGAGCTCCGTTTCCAGGGTGGCCAGGGTTTCGGGCGATCGGCTGCGGAACTCGAAGGAAAAGTCGGCTCGGCCGGGGATGATGGAGAAGACGCCCGGATGAACATGGGCTTTGCCGATCGTGACGAAGCTGCCGTAGTGGCGAGTGGCGACGTGTTGGGTGGCCCGCAGGGCGAAATCGGCCAGGCCCAGGAAAGCGTCGCGGCGCAACTCCAGCGGCACCGTCCCGGCGTGCCCCGCCTGGCCGTGGAATGAGCACCAGCGATAGTGCTTGCCGGCGATGACGTCGACGAGGCCGATCGGGACGCTCTCGTCGTCGAGGGTTGGGCCCTGTTCGATGTGCAGCTCCAGAAAAGCCGCCAGCGCGGGCGCTTCGGCGGCGGCGCCGAGGATGCTTTCGATCGAGAACTCCGAGCCGCCGAGAACATCGGCCAGCGGCGCGCCGAAGGAGGTCAGGCCTTTCTCCAGCAGGCCGCGGTCCAAAGTGCCCGTGAAGGCCCGGCTGCCCAGGAAATCGCCGACCAGGTTGCCCTCCTCGTCGGTGAATGCGGCTACGGCCAGGGGCTTGGCCAGACGGTAACCCTCATCGCGGATCCGCTGCAGGGCCTCGAGCCCGGCCAGCACTCCCGCGGCGCCGTCGAAGGCGCCGCCGTTCATGACGGTGTCGATATGGGAGCCCGCCATGACGACCGGCCCGCCCTCGCCCAGGAAGCCGAAGATATTGCCCGCCCCGTCCACACGGTGATCGAGGCCGGCGGTTTCGATCCGGTCCTTGAGCCAGGCCCTGGCCTCGAGGTCGGCCGGACTGAACGATGGGCGCGAGAGGCCGCCGCGCGGATCGCGGCCGATGGCTCCCAGCTCTTCGATGTGTTTCCGCAATCGCGCTAAATTGATATTGATGCTCATATCCGCCTCCAAGAGGGGTCAGGTCTTAAGATTTAAGGTTTCTCGCCTTGCCAATCAATTCAAATACGAGATCGGAGATAACTTATATCTTAAGACCTGACCCCTATTTGAGCAGGGCGGCCATTTCGCGCACGGCCTGGCTGATGCCCACGATCGCCGCTCGGGCCACGATCGCGAAGCCGATGCTGAGCTCCGTGATATGGGGGATGGCGACGATCGGGCCGGCGTTGCGGTAATCGATGTCGTGGCCGGCCGTCACTTCCAAGCCCTGCTTGACGCCCCAGGCGGCCGCCCGACGCACATCGGCCAGCGCCTTGTCCCGGGCCGACGGCTTGCCGGCCTTGGCGTATAGGCCGGTGTGGAGCTCGATTTGAGGGATGCCCAGCCCGGCCGCGGCGCTGATCTGACGAGGGGCGGGATCGACAAAGACGCAGACCCGGATGCCCGCCTTGGCCAAGGCCCTGACATGCGGCGCCAAGGCTTTGCGGTGGGCTAAAACATCAAGCCCTCCGGTCGTGGTCAGCTCCTCGGGCCGCTCGGGCACCAGACAAACCACCTCGGGCCGGACGGCCAGCGCGACGGCCTTCATCTCTTCGGTCGCGGCCATCTCGACGGTCAGCTTGGTCTTGGTGGTAGCTCGAATGAGCTTCAGGTCGCGCTCGTTGATGTGCCGCCGGTCGCCCCGGAGGTGGGCGGTGATGCCGTCGGCCCCGGCCTGCTCGGCCAGCAGGGCGGCCAGCACGGGATCGGGCTCGTTCGAGCGACGAGCCTGGCGGAGGGTGGCGAAATGATCAACGTTCACGGATAGGCGCATGGCTGACTCCTCCCTCTATGATACACGAATCGGATTTTTCGGGCACTTTCGAATATTGAGGACGGAAAGCGTTCGGGGGCTCATTCGGCGGCGCGTACGGCGCGAAATAGGAAATTACGCATATTGCCCTCGTTTTCTCAAAAATCGAGGGCTGCAGAGCCCGTTCCCTTATTCTTTTGCGCCGATGGCGCGCGTGATGGCCCCGGCGATGCGGCCGGCCAGATCCTCGATCTCGGCCTGGCTCTCGCCTTCCAGCATGACGCGGGCCAGCGGCTCGGTGCCGCTGTACCGCACGTCGAGCCGACCCCGCCCGGCGACTGCTTGCCGCACGGCCTCGACGGCCCGCGTCACTTCGGGGATGCCGTTCAGGTCCGGCTTGCTCGCGACGCGGACGTTCAGCAGGATCTGGGGGTATTCGACCAGCCCGGCGACGAGGTCGGCCAGCGTCCCGCCCGTGGCGGCCATGGCCTCGAGAACCCGGAGGCTGGTCAGGATGCCGTCGCCCGTCGGGCAATCGTCGAGTAGGATGGTATGCCCCGAGCGCTCGCCGCCGAGGTTGGCTCCCAGTTCGAGCATCCGCTCCAGGACGTATTTATCGCCGACCCGGGTCCGGATCAGCCGCAGACCCAAGGCGCCCAAGGCTTTTTCCAGACCGATGTTGCTCATGCTCGTGGCTACGACCGCGTCGGTCTTGAGCCGTCCCCGGCCGGCCATGAACCGGGCCAGCCCGAATAGGGTATGGTCGCCGTTCCGCAGACGGCCCGCCGCGTCGGCCCACATCGCCCGGTCGGCGTCGCCGTCATAGGCTACCCCCAGGTCGGCTCGCTCGCGGACGACGGCCTTGGCCAAGGCCTCCGGGTGGAGGGCGCCGCACCCGGCGTTGATATTGCGCCCATCAGGTGCGGCGTTGATCGCGGCGACCTCGCAGCCCGCCGCACGGAAGACTTCGGGCGCGATCCGCGACGCGGCCCCGTTGGCGCAGTCAAGGACGACCTTGAACGGTGCCTCCCGCCGGAGGCCGGCCGGCCGGCCGACCAGGAATGACTCGTACTGGTCGATCAGCCGCTGCTCGGCCCGCCGCACGGCCGCCGATGCCGGTGCCGTTCCCTTTTTCCGGTCCAGAAGGGAGGCTTCCAGCGTTTCCTCCCAATCGTCCGGGATCTTGAAGCCCAGGTGCGAGAAGATCTTGATGCCGTTGTCGCGGAATGGATTGTGCGAGGCCGATACGACGGCGCCGGCCGAGAAATCGTTTGTCTTCGTCAGAAAGGCGACGCCCGAGGTCGGGATGATCCCGGCGCTGTGCCCGGACCCGCCCGCGTCGGCGACGCCTTGCAGGAAAGCCGCCTCGATCCACTCCCCGGATTCGCGGGTGTCCCGGCCGACCAGGATCTCGGGACGCAGCCCTTCCCGCGCCAGCAATCCGACCAGGGCCCGGCCCAGCCGGTAGATCGAGATCGCATCGAGCGGGTATTCGCCCGCCGTCGCGCGGATGCCGTCGGTCCCGAAAAGCTGTTTCATCGGGTCTTGGCGATCGTGACCCGGACCCGGACTTTGGCCGGCCCGGCCTGGATCCGCAGGTCGGGCCGCGGCACGACGAGATCCGTCTCGACCTCGATCGAAGCCGTGAGACCGGCGACGTCCACCGGCCCCGTCTTCAGCCGGTCGCGCATCCGGAACTTGCTTTCCGGCCCCCGGATCTTGGCTTTTGGGGGAAATGCCTCGATCTTGTCGATGCGGTAACCGTCCTTGACCGCCCCCGCGATCGTCGGGACGACCTCCATCTCGACTTCGTTGGCCCGCTCCAGCTTGAGGTGGGCTTTGGGCGGGAAGACCCGGACCGCCTTGACGTTGGGCGGGACGACGACCATGGAGGCATCGAGGGCGAAGTCCTCTTGGGTCACGACGGCGTTCTTGAGGTCCAAAACGGCGGTGATGTCGTTGGACGTGACCCGCCCGAGCAGGCGATTGGTGGCCCGCACCGTAACGTCCACGACCGAGACGGCTTTTTCCACGAGCTCCATGGTTGGGGGGATGTTGAGGGTTTCAAGCGGGACCGCCAACGTCCGCTCGCTGTAGGTCTTTTCCTCGGGCACCAGGGTGATCCAGAGGATCAGAGCCAGGAAGAAGGCGAGCAGCTTAAGCGACCAATTGCGGGTGAAGAGATCCTTGAGCATGAGTCTCATCTCTGGAGGTGTTCGAGCAGACGGTCTTTCAGCACGTCCGCGTCGGCCATGGACTGGAGGATGCCGCGCAGGGCCAGCGAGATGCCGCCCGTCTCTTCGGAGACGACGATGACCGCCGCGTCCGTCTCCTGCGACAGCCCGATGGCGGCCAGGTGCCGGGTCCGGGTCTGGGCGTCGGCGCCCAGGTTGTGAACCGCCGGCAGAGGCAGCAGACAGCCCGCGGCGACGATCGTCCCGCCGCGCAAGAGGACCGCCCCATCGTGAAGCGGCGAGTGGGGGAAGAACAGGCTGACCAGGAGGTCCTTGGACAGGACGGCGTCGATCTTGACGCCCCGATCGGCGTAGTTGGCCAGCGAGATGTCGTTCTCGACCGCGATCAGGGCTCCGATCTTGCGCTGGGACATGTAGTCCACGGCCATTCGCAGGTCTTCGGCCTTGTCCTGCAGCGAGCGCATGGTCAGCGGCTTGCGGAACGAGCGCGATCCCAACCCCGTCAGGAAGCGGCGAATCTCCGCCTGGAAGAGGACGATGATGGCAATGATCACGTAGCTGGCCAGGTTCTGCAGGACCCAATTGGCCACGTTCAGCTTGGCCCAGCGGGTCAGCAGGAGCAGCAGGCCGACGAATCCGATGCCCAGGGCCATCGGGTAAGCCCGGGTGCTCTTGATCAGCAGGATGAAGGCGTAGATGAGGAACGCGACGACCAGGATATCCAGGAAGTCGACCAGGTTGAAGCGGTGGAGGGCCGTCAGCACGTCATTGAGCATAGCGCGGCTCCCGGCGCTCCGGCGGCGGCGCGGAGCCCTCGGCGGCGAGGATGGCGTCGGCGACGAGGACCGCCCGCTTGACGGCCCGGACGTCGTGGACGCGGAGGATATGCGCCCCGCCCGCCAGGGCCATGACGGCGGCTGCGATCGTCCCCTCCAGACGATCCTGCGGCAGGGCGTTGAGGATCTTGCCGATGAACGACTTGCGCGAGACGCCGACGAGGAGGGGCCGGCCGAGCGAGGCCAGGGTGGGGAGGCCGCCGAGCAGGGCCAGGTTGTCATCCAGGCGCTTGCCGAACCCGATGCCCGGATCCAGGATGACGGCCTGGGGATCCACGCCGTAGGCCTGGGCCACGGTCAGCTTCTCGTCCAGGAAGGCCCGCACCTCGGCCACGACGTCGTGGTAGTGGGGGTTGGCCTGCATGGTCAGGGGCGTGCCCTTCATGTGCATCAGGACCAGCCCCGCCCCCGCTTCGGCCACGAACCGGAGGAGCCGGGTGTCCAGGCTGAAAGCGCTGATATCGTTGATGATGTCCGCCCCTTCGTCCAGCGCGGCCCGGACGACCTCGGGCTTGGTGGTATCGATCGAGAGGAGGGTCGGGCAGGCGGTCCGCAAGGCTTTGACGACCGGCAGGACGCGCCGGATTTCCTCCTCGACGGAGACGGGCTTGGCGCCGGGCCGGGTGCTCTCGCCCCCGATATCCAGGATGTCGGCTCCCTCCTCGATCAGCTCAAGCCCGCGGGCTGCGGCCCGGGCGGGATCGAGAAACAGGCCGCCGTCCGAGAAAGAATCCGGCGTGACGTTGATGATCCCCATAAGCCAGGTCCGGGCGGCCAGCGCTTGGGTCGCGCCTTTGATTCGGAGCGGGGCTTCTCGTCTCACCTCTCACGCTTGGGCGGGTTGGGGATCGGCCAGCGGCGGTGCTGCGGGAGCCGCAGGTGCCGGGGGCACGGCCTCGGGCTTGAGGACGGCATTGATCTCGTCGGAGGAGAGGACTTCTTTCTCCAGCAGGAGCCGGGCGATCGACTCGAGCTGGGTCCGGTTTTCCTCGAGCAGCCGGTGGGCGCGGTCGAAGTTGCGGTTGATGATCTTCTTGACTTCTTCGTCGATCCGCTCGGCCGTCTTCTCGGAGAAGTTCTTGTGGGCTGTCAGCTCGCGGCCGAGAAAGATGAGGTCGTTCCGCTCGCCGAAAGTCAGCGGGCCGAGGTCGGACATGCCCCATTGGCAGACCATCCGGCGGGCGATCTCGGTGCCTTTTTCGAAGTCGTTGGCCGCCCCGGTCGTCGTCTTGTTCAGGAAGAGCATCTCGGCCACCCGGCCGGCCAGCAGGACCGAGAGCTGGGCTTCCAGGTATTCCTTGCTGTAGGTGTAGCGGTCGTCGAGCGGCAGCTGCTGGGTCAGGCCCAGGGCCATGCCGCGCGGGATGATGGTCACTTTGTGGATCGGGTCGGCTTCGGGGATGAGGGCGGCGACCAGGGCGTGGCCGGCTTCATGGACGGCCGTGCTCCGCTTCTCCTCGTCGGAGATGATCATGCTTTTACGCTCGACCCCCATCAGGACCTTGTCCTTGGCATACTCGAGGTCCTTCATGGTCACGGTCGCCTGGCTGTGGCGGGCGCCGACGAGGGCGGCCTCATTGATCATATTGGCCAGATCGGCCCCGCTGAAGCCGGGGGTGGAGCGGGCCAGGATTTTGAGGTCGACGTCCGCGTCCAGCGGGATCTTGCGGACATGGACCTTGAGGATCTCTTCGCGGCCCTTGACGTCGGGCATGTTGACGACGACCCGGCGGTCGAAGCGGCCCGGCCGAAGCAGCGCGCTGTCCAGAATGTCGGGCCTGTTGGTGGCCGCGATCAGGATGATGCCCTCGTTGGAGTCGAAACCGTCCATCTCGACCAGGAGCTGGTTCAGGGTCTGTTCGCGTTCGTCGTGGCCGCCGCCCAGCCCGGCTCCCCGCTGGCGGCCGACGGCGTCGAGCTCGTCGATGAAGATCAGGCAGGGGGCGTGCTTCTTGCCGTTCTCGAACAGGTCGCGGACGCGCGAGGCGCCGACGCCGACGAACATCTCGACGAAGTCCGAGCCGCTGATGGAGAAGAAGGGCACGTCGGCTTCGCCGGCCACGGCTCGGGCCAGAAGGGTCTTGCCCGTGCCCGGGGCGCCGACGAGCAGGACGCCTTTGGGGATCCGGCCGCCGAGCTTCTGGAACCGCTGCGGCTCCTTGAGGAAGCCGACGATCTCGTTCAGCTCCTCCTTGGCCTCTTCGACCCCGGCCACGTCCTTGAAAGTGACTTTCTTGAGCTGATTGTTGAACAGCTTGGCCCGGCTCTTGCCGAAGGCCATGGCCTTGTTGCCGCCGGACTGCATCTGGCGCATGAAGAAGACCCAGAACAGAATCAGCAGGACGAACGGGAACCAGCTGAAGAGATAGGAGTACCAGGGGCTCTTGTTGGCGTCTTTGACGATGATGTTGACCGCGCTGCCGCGGAGGATCTTGATCAGGTCGTCGTACTGCGGCGGCAGGACGGTCTTGAAGGTCGTCCCGTCGCGGTATTGGCCGCGCAGCTGCAGGCCGGTGATCGTGACTTCCTCGACCTTTTTGCCCTCGACGTCGTTCATGAACTGGCTGAAGGTGATCTCGGTCTTGATCAGGGCCGGCGTCTGCAGGACGGACCAGAGAAAGATGATGATCGCGCCCGCGGCCACCCAGAAGATGATATTTTTTAGGGAGGAATTCCTCTTTTGAACCATAGATATGCCTCTTTTGACCTGCTATTTTAACATGAGCCGGAGGATTTGTATAGGCCGTTCCGCTGATCGTCACCAAGACGATCGCTTCGACCGTCTTGGCGATGACCAGTCTTCGCGGCCGTCGTCAAGGCGTCCGCTTCGACGGTCTTCGCGACGACTTGACGCCCCCCGCCCGCCGGAATTACCATCGGCCCATTCTCCAACCGGGATACGATTGCCCCGACCGGCTTTGAAAGGAAGGAACGATGCCGAGACGGAAGCCGTTGATGACCCTAGGCGCCATTCTGTCCTTCGTATTCCTCTCCGGCCCCCTGGCCGCGGTGACGCCCACCAAGTCCGAGATGGCCATGGTTCGAACGGGGAGCCGGCCCGCCTTTTCGTTCCTTTATGACGGGGTGCGCTTCCGCAGCCTGCAGTCGGACTGGAAGTATGCCGAGAGCCGGACACGCCTGGATTCCCGCCGCCTGCAGATCACGCGGACATACGTCGACCCCCGCACGGCGCTGGAAGCGCGCTGCGTCTCGGTCGAGTACGAGGACTTCCCGGCCGTCGAGTGGACCGTGTTCCTGACGAACAAGGGCGGGGCTAAAAGCCCCGTCCTCAAGAGCATCCAGGGCCTGGACATGCGCTTGCCCGAGGAAGCCAGAGGCGAGGCCGTCCTCCATTGGATGCGCGGCGACGACAACACCGGGCAAAGCTTCGCGCCGCAGGAGAAGGTCTTCTCTCCGGGCCGGCCGGACTTGATCACCCTGGCCCCCAACGGCGGACGCTCGTCGGACGGGGTGGCGCCGTTCTTCAACGCGGCCTGGAAGGGGGGCGGCGTCGCCGTGGCGGTCGGATGGACGGGGCAGTGGCAGGCGACCTGTGCCCGCGAGGGGGACGGAGCCGTTTATTTTTGGGCCGGTCAGCAGCTGACGAATCTGGCGTTGAATCCCGGGGAGACGGTCCGCACGCCGCGCATCCTGCTCGTCTTCTGGGAGGGTTCCGATCCCCTGCGCGGCAACAACCTTTTCCGCCAGCTCTTGATCCGGCACGTCCTTCCGCGGCGCGCCGGGGAGCTCGCCTTTTCGCCGATTTGCGCCAGTGTCAACGAAGTGGGGCCGAAGGGCGACTATGAGGGGCCCCATGTGCGGGTCATGCCGGCCCTCGCGGAGCGCGGCTACGAAGCCTTCTGGTCGGACATGGATCCCCAGCATTGGTATCCCGGCGGCTTTCCCGAAGGGACCGGAAACTGGGAGACCGACCCGGCGAAATACCCCCGCGGCTTGAAGCCCGTCGCCGACGCGGCGCACAAGGCCGGACTGGACTATCTCTTGTGGTTCGAGCCCGAGCGGGTCCACTTCGGAACCAAAGTTCAAAAGGAGCATCCCGAATGGGTCATGAAGCCGGACAAGGAATGGAGCCAGCTCTTCGCCCTGCACATCCCGGAAGCGCGGCGATGGCTGACCGATCTCATGGACGGCTTCATCAAGGAAACGCGGCTCGACTGGATGCGCTGGGATTTCAACGTTGCGCCTCTCGGCTTTTGGCGCCGAGCCGACGCCCCGGACCGGCAGGGGATGACCGAAAACCAGTATATAACGGGTCTCTATGCCATGTGGGACGATCTGCGGGCGCGCCATCCGAACCTGGTCATCGACGTCTGCGCCGGCGGCGGCCGCCGCATCGACTTGGAGACCCTGACCCGCGGCCTGCCGCTCTGGCACAGCGACCTGCAATGCGAAGGGTCCCACCCGGCCGCCGATCAACTTCAGAACGCCGGGCTTTTCCGCTGGGTCCCGCTGCATGGCACCATCGCCTTGGGCTATGAGCCGGCCTACACCTTCCGCAGCGCCTTGACCGCCGGCAACATCCACGTGGGCACGGATCCGGACGGGCTCATCAACAACGCCCGTGAGCATACGGCCGCCGAGGCCAAGCGCTCGACGGCCGTTTATCGCCGCATCCGGCCGTTTATGATCGGCGATTTCTATCCGCTCTTCCCGCACCTTGAATCGGAAGACGTCTGGTTCGGCTACCAGTTCGACCGGCCCGACCTCGAGGCCGGCCTGGCTCTTGTCTTCCGCCGGGAGACGTGCGCCGGGGACTCCGTGTCGGCGGAGCTCCGGGGAATCGATCCGGGGGCCCGCTATGAAGTGGTGTTTGAGGACGCCGGGACGGTGAAAACGATGCCGGGCGCCGAGCTGGCCCGATTGAAGCTCTCCGTTCCCCAGGCTCCGGGTTCGGCTCTGGTGTTTTATAAGAAAATCAAATAGGCCGCTTGGAGGGCGCCGGATTCGGGGGCAGGTAAAACGTCCCGGGATTGGACGTGTAGACGGCGCCCGCGAAAACCCCTTCGTTGCCGCCGGAGAATTTGTGGGGTTCGGCCGAGCCCTTGGGGACCAGGACGAGCTGGCGCTTGAAGCTGCGGCGGTAGGAACGCTGGTCGTCGGCGATCTTGAAGTAAAACGCATTCCGCAGGATGAACGGCTTCCATTCGGCGCAGACGGCGGATCCCGTCGCGCACCGGACGGGCTTGTCGGCGGCGAACGCCGCCTGCAGCTCGAGGCCGCTGAGCGGCACGCCGTCGAGCTCTCCGATCACTCCGTACTGGCCGTCGGCCAGGACCCATTTGTGGAACGGCTCGAGCCAGACTTCGGCCACGGAATGGGATTCGTTCCCAGTTTCCACGTCCCGGGGCAGAAGGTTGAGCACCCGCGCGGGCATGCCGTAGGCCTTGGCGACTCCGGCCAGGACGACGGCGTAATCCCGGCAGATGAAACGGCCGCCCGCCTTCGCCTCCCGAAGGATCGTGAGCGGATCGATTTTTGATGCCGTCTGGGTCGAGCTGTGCTGCCAGCGCGTGCTGACCCATTCCGTCAGGCGGCGAAGCTTCTCGTAATCGTCCTTGGCTCCGGCCACGACCTCGTCGATCGAAAACTCCTTCCGCATTTCGGTGAATTCCGGCGTTTCCGGGCCGTCCAGCGTCAATTCGAAAGGCGGCGGCGCCTGCGATTCGTCCCAGACGAGCGGCCGGGGGCCGAAACGGGCCTTCACGTCCGCCAGGAAGACCTTGAATTCCGAGTCCGGACGCAGGGCATCGAGGTCGGAATCGGCGGCGTACTTGGCGTAATCCGTGAACCCGGCCTTAACCGCCTCCCGGGCAGTCGCGAGCGCGCGGGCTTTTTGCCCGGAAAGCGCTAGGCAGCAGGTTTTATTATAAAGGACGCCGGCCCTGATCGCGGGGTCCCCGGACCGGTCTGCGAGGCCCAACTGGCGTTCCAGAACGTCCAGGGCCCCGGCCCAGTTCTTGGCTTCGATGCAGCGGGCGAGTTCTTTGTTCGCGGCCTGAAACTGTTCTTCCAGGGAGGCCTGGGCCGCGACGCCGAGACAGAGGCCGGCGCTCATCAGGAAAATCGCCGCTATCTTTTGGAACATGCGCATGGCTTCTCCTTTGATGCCCTACTCTTCTAGACGAAGAGCGGATGGAGAAGGTTGCCGACTTGGGGGCCGGGGACGGGATGAAAGCGGATTTGACTATCGGCCCGGCTTTTTATAAATACGGGGTATGAGCCTCCACCCCATCGATTACGCCATCATTGTCGTTTACCTTGCGATCGTCGCGGCCATCGGAATCTCGGTCAAAAAGCAGGCCAGCAAGAAGCTCGATTCCTACTACCTGGCCGACCGCAACATCCCCTGGTGGATGCTGGGGCTGTCCGGCTGTTCGAGCTACATCGACATCGGCGGCACGATGTCCATGATCGGGATCATCTTCTACCTGGGGCTCAAGTCGATGTGGGCGACGCACATCTTCTGGGGCTGGTTCATCATTGCCTTCTACATGGCCTTCCAGGCCAAGTACATCCGGCGCTCCGGGGTCATGACCTTCGCCGAGTGGAACGAGACGCGCTTCGGAAAAGGGCGCGACGTCGAGGCGGCCCGGCTCGCGGCGGCCATCTTCCTGCTCGTCCTGATGATCTGCAACTTAATGTTCATCAGCGTCGGGACGGGCAAGTTTGCCGAGGAGTTCCTGCCCTTCCCGCGCTGGGAGTCCACCCTCATCGTCCTGATCGTGGTCGGGGTCTACGTCACCCTGGGCGGCTTCTTCGGGGTCATCCTGACCGACGTCTTCCAGACCATCCTGATCGGCATCGGTGCCGTCATCCTGGCCGTCATGGTCTTCGCCAAGCCGGCCGTTACGACCATCATCGCCAAGGACCCGGGCTGGTTCTCGCTCCTGCCCGCCTGGAAGCTATGGCCGTCGTTCCTGGCGGGCACCGCTCCGGCCTACCAGCACTTTGACCTTTTCGGTCCGATCCTGGCAGCCGGGTTCTTCTGGATGGTCTTCCGCATCCTGGCCGGCCCCAACGTCTGGGACTTCCAGTTCTTCCTGACCGTGCGCTCGCCGCGGGACGCCCAGCTCGCGGCCGGAATGTGGACGGTCGGCTACAACCTGCGTTGGATCCTGGGCTGCGCCTTCATGGTCCTCGGGGTGTTCTATCTGGGCAACCAGGCCGGCTTCGACGCCGAGAAGATCATGCCGCTGGTTTTGCAAAAATTCCCAGTCGGCATGCGCGGCTTCTTCATGGCCGTCCTGCTGGCGGCGCTGATGTCCACCATCAGCGCCATGATCAACGTCACGAGCTCGGTCATCCTCAACGACTTCGTCAAGCGTTACTTCGCCAAGAACCTGACCCAGCTGCAGCTCGTCCGTTGGGGGAAAGTCGCCTCAGCCGCGGCCGTCGGCATCGGGTTCCTCATGAGCCTGTCGTTCTCCAACATCATCACGGCCTGGGAGACGATGGTCTTCGTGGTGGTCACGGTCATCCTCGTCCCGGCCACCCTGCGCTGGCACTACTGGCGGTTCGGGGCCAAGGCCTTTGTCTGGAGCATGGGCGTGTCGGCCGGGTTGATCAGCCTGCGGCTGCTGCTCCTCAAAGGCCTCCATGCGAGCGCTTCCCTAGCCCTGGACATGGGCATGTGCCTGCTGGCCACGATCGTGATTTCGATACTGACCAAGCCCGCCGACATGGAAGTGCTGGTCAAGTTCTATGCCAAAGTCCGCCCGTTCGGGTTCTGGGGTCCCGTCCGGCGCGAGGCGGTCCGCCGCGGCCTCGTCCCGGCCCGCGACAAGATGCCCAAGATCGACATGCTGAACGGCCTCGTCGCGGCCGTCTTCCAGTTCACTTTGGCGCTTCTCCCGTTTTACGCCTTTTTGCGCAATTGGAAGCAATTCGGGGCCTGGCTGGCCGTCGCGGCCGGCCTGGCCGGGATCCTCTACTTTACCTGGTATAAAAACCTGCCGGCCAAGGACGAAGTCTGATGGCCCGCCGGGCGGGCCGGCTTGGACGGCCGTCGGCCGCGGCGCTCGTTCTTGCGGCCCTTCTTCTTGCGACGGCCTGCTCCGTTGCCGCTGTCCCGGCCGCGTCGGGCCGGCCGCAGGCCGCGGCTGATCCTTGGCGATTCGCCGTCATCAGCGACACCCAGGGCGACAACAAGGATACGCCGGGGAAATCCGGCCTCAACGATGAGGTCGTCAAAGCCTTGGCCGAGGCGATCGTGCGGGAGAAGATCGATTTCCTGCTGGTTTCGGGAGACTTGACGAGCGGTTGGTTCAAGAACGGCGGGACGCCCTACGAGACCCAGTACGCCAATTGGCGGAAGGCCATGCAGCCCGTCTTCCGGGCCGGGATCCCGGTCTTCCCGATCCGCGGCAACCATGACGACGGCCCGGAGCGCCTGGCCCT
>JAPKZJ010000083.1 GCA_026393855.1 Candidatus Aminicenantes bacterium | reverse complement strand
TTCCAGGCGGCAGGAGTGAGGCCGCCATCTGCCGTGACGATATGCGACTGAGCCAACCGACCGTAGTGCCAAAGTATTTTTCCGCGCCCGCAATCCGTTCATTTACAGAGAGTTCGGAAAATCAACTGTCGAAAATAAGTTTAAATTTTATAATGCCGTTTTCTATCGAGAATGGCGTTGCGTTGCGCTTGAACGACTAGAAATGTTGAATGTTGAGACCTGACCCCTATTCAACGTGGGTGAAGGGGGGCGGCGGGACGGGCTTGGCGCCTTCGATGAAGATGCCCATAGCCCGGTAGGCCCGGTCGGTCTTGTCGAAGGGCGGCTTGCCCTCGTAATCGTGCCAGCGCTCCAGGAATTCCGTCCGCGGGATAACGCCGCGTGAACCGAGAATCGAAGGATCCTCGACGTAAACGTTCTTGCCGTCGAGGCCGATGACGATGACATAATGGCCGTCCTCCCAATCCTTGGCCCAGGAAAAGCCTGGCTTTTCCGAGTCGGCCCAGGCCTGAATGGCACAGATGACCGGGATCTTCCGCCACAAGGCGGCTTCCAGGGCATTGAGGTCCAGCCCTTCCTTGAGCTCGGCTTGAAGACCGCGGGCCCTGGCCGCCTTTATGATCTGCCCGGGCTGAGTGCCCAGGGCGGCCGTTGTCCGGCATTCTTTCATCAAGGCGTCCTCGCGGGATTCCTGCCCGTAATACTGAAGCACGGCCTGGAGCACGGAAGCGCCGCAGGAATAAACCGTGGATTGGCGGACGTCCGGCACGCCGGCGAGGAGAAGCGGCGCGGGATCCTTGGCCGCGGCTGCCGCCGGGCTTCCTCCCGGATGGAGCCAGCCGCGGACCTGCCAGCCGCCGACAAACGCGACGATCACGAACACCGTCCCCAGGATCCGTCTCAGGATGCCCATGGCGCCGTCTCCTTGATTCTATGCTAACAGACTGGGGCGCGCTTGGGAATGGCCGCGTCCCGCGTCCGCTCGGCGCCGCCTTGCAATCCGCGTCCGGCTCGCATACGATGGGCCTCTCGCCATGACCGAATTCGGGCTCATCGGGACCATCACCTCCGACCGCATCGTCTACGACGACGGCCGGTCGTACGGCATGATCGGGGGCGTCCTCTACCAAGCCGCGGTTTGGTGCGGCGTCGGCGACGGCGTCCGCCTGTTTACGAACTGCGGCGAGGCGCTGCGGGCCCGGGTGGAGGATCTAATTGCCCCCTGGCCCGGCCTGCGGCGCGGCGGTCTTCGTTATGTCCCCGGTCCGGGCAACCAGGTCGAGCTCCGCTACGGCGAGTCTCTCAAGGAGCGCGAGGAGGTCCTGCGCTCGGCCGTGCCGCCTCTCGACCCCGGGCCGATCCTGGCCGGGCTCGATGGGCTCGACGCCCTTCTTCTCGCTTTCAATTCGGGGTTCGACCTGCGCCTCGGGGACTGGCGCTCGATCGTCGACAAGTCCCGCTGCCCCATTTGGATCGACATCCATTCCCTGTCCCTGGCCAAGCTCGTCGGGGCGCACCGGGACTATGTCGCCTTGCCCGAATGGCGGGATTGGGTTCGGGGCGCGGCCTACCTCCAGGCCAACCGGCAGGAGGTCGCCTGCATGGTCGGCCGTCCGGAGTGCTGGGCCGAGCGGGCCGAGATCGACGTCCTGGCGGCCGAGGCGTTCGGCTTGGGCGTACGGGCCGTCTTCGTGACCATGGGCAAGGAAGGTGTTTTGGTCCTAACGCCGGCCGAGATCCGGATGATCGCCGCTCCGCTGGCGGCTGCGGCCGTAGATACGACGGGCTGCGGCGACGTCTTTGCCGCCGTGGCGCTCAAGGCCCTGGCTGGGGGGGGGGGCGCCTTCGCGGCGGCCCAAGCGGGTGCGGCGCTCGCCTCGCGGGCGGTCTCGGTCAAAGGCCTCGCCGAGACCTTCGATCTGGCTCGAAAAAGCTAGGCTTTTCGCCCCGTTCCGGGAAGGGCGGTTCGGAGTCGCCGTTGGGGGCAACGGCGCGATGCGCCGTGATCGGATCCCTGTGTTATCCTCGATCAAATCGCTATCGACGGCGCATTGGTCGTCCCGGCCAGGCGCCTCAGCGCTTCGCAGTCCTCGTCGGGACGTCGCTTCGACAGTCCCCGCGAGGGCGGAACTCCGCATTCTCGATCTTCCGGCAATGGGGATCAGCCCCTCTGTTTCGATTCCGATAGATTTCCGCGTGCTCAAACAGCCCTCGGCGGCCGCAGCTCTTCGCAGTCCTTGTCGGGACGTCGCTTCGACAGTCCCCGCTAGGATTGGCTGCCCTCGGAGAGTTGTGGAAAAAGGCGCCGCCCTCGCTATTTCGCCGTTGGCCGATCTTGCTGCGTTGTTCCCTCGCCACGGTCACGGCTGTAGAAGGAGCCGTTCACGCAGCATGATACCGTTGCCCCCAACGGCACACCCCGAACCGCCTGATCTTCCCGGTGTTTGGCGAAGATCTATGTGGCTTTTGGTGCCGCATAATTCCGTTATCGCCGAGACCTGTTGCTAATTTTTTTTTCGGGCTATAATGGTTTCATCAAAGCAGCGCTTGCGGTAAGGATTCCGCCGTGTTAAAAAATCGCCCCATTCAGGCACTGGGCCATTCCCGCTTCCGGTTCACGCTCGCCGTCGGTATCTTTCTGCTCTTGGCGTCCCGATCCTCGGCTCTCTCGACTCCCCAATCCGTCGAGCGCCGCCTGCGGGTCAAGGTCGAGAATGCCTCAGTCCGCCTGCGGCCGGATGCGGCGAGCCCCGTCGTCGCGGTTCTTAAGCGCGGCACGGTCCTGATGTCCTACGAGGCCGAAGCCGGCTGGTATCGCGTCGTCCCAGGGTCCGAGAAGGACGCCGTCGCGGTCATGGGCTTTCTGGCCGCGGCCGACGTCGAAGTGATCGAGGAAAAGACCGTCCCGCCTCGCGATTTCTGGTCCGACCAGGAAAGCACGTTCGCGGGGATCGGCTTGGATTTCGTGCTGACCGGCGGGTACGCGATGTTCGGAGGCGGAGATTTCGCCTCCGGTGTTGACGGACTCTATGACGACTTGAAGGGACGGCTGGCGAATCTGGGCTATGCGGCCAAGGACGAGAAGCACCACGCCTTCAACGGCGGCATGCTGCTTTCGGCCGGACTCTATTATCGACTGACCCCCCGCCTGGCCGTCGGACTGACAGGCGAATATTCGCTGGCCCAGCGCTTCGATCAGTTCCAGTTCGATGAGGGCGTGCATGCGTTGGGCGCTACCAGCACGCCCATCCTGCGGACTTTTATCCTCCGGCCGGGCCTTCGATATGGGATCGTCATCCAAGGACCCGTCCGGCTTTTTCTCTCGGCCGGGCCCGCGATCTTCTTTTCCTCCTTTCAATATGATCAGGCGACGAGCTATGGCTTCGTTCCGAACCAAGGGACGACGCATGACTTCATCTATTCCATCAAAGCCAACCGAAATTATTTCGGCGCTTTCGCCGGCGCGGAAGCGGATGTCCGCTTGACGGAGCGAGCCGCGCTGCTCCTACAGGTCGTCTACCGTCGCGCTTCCGCGGCTGGCTGGGAGGGGACGGAAAAGACGACGGCCTGGGTTGAGAGTTATGGGAAAGCCAACGGCCCGGAAATTTCCGGCCGACTGTATGCGACGACAAGAGAGTCGCGATCGGTCTTGGTTGTGTCCCCGGCCAGCCCGGCTTCGGGCGCTCGGGAGGCGAGCCTCGATTTTTCGGGGCTGACCCTGAGCACGGGCATGCGGATCCGGTTCTAAGAGGGGGCGAAATGAAGCGATTATTGACCGTCCTGCTCATCGTCGCCGCCCTGGCCGCCGGTCCGAGCCTTGGTTCTCCTCAGAACCGGCCGCTCTCGCCCAAGCATAAGGCCTGGCTCGAGGACGAAGTGGCCGTGATCATCTCTCCCGCCGAGCGCGACGTCTTCAAGCGCCTCGAAACCGACGCCGACCGCGACGCGCTGATCGAGGAGTTCTGGCGGCAGCGCGATCCGACGCCCGGCACGGCCCGCAACGAGTTCAGAGACGAGCATTACCGCCGCTTGGCCTTCGCCGACAAGACCTTCGGACGCGGCCTGCCGTTCCAAGGCGGCAAGACCGATCGCGGCCGGATTTACATCGCCCTCGGCCCCCC
>JAPKZJ010000082.1 GCA_026393855.1 Candidatus Aminicenantes bacterium | reverse complement strand
TCCTTGCGCTCGGTGATGTCTTCGATGGCCAGAAGGATGATCCGCTCCTTGCCGTACACTCTCTGAATCTGCCGGGCGTTTAAAAGCATGATGCGACGGCCGACGCCGATAAAATCATGCTCCACTTCATAGTTTTCAAAAGCGGACTTTTGAGGCAGAATGGTTTCCAGCAACTCCCGCAGCTTGGGGATGTCCCATTGCTTGTTGCCCAAATCGTAAATGAGCTGCCCCACGGTCTCTTCCGGCTTGACCTTGAAGAAGTCATAGAAGGAACGGCTGACCGTGACGACTCGAAGATCCTGATCCAAAACGATCAAGGGCTCCCGCACCGTGTTGATGATGCTCTCGGCATATTCGCTGACTTCATCGGCGGCGGTTTTAATGACCGCCAGCTCGGCGCGGGTCTTTTCCAGTCCGGCCTCGATGGCCTTGCGCTCGGTGATGTCCTCGATGGCCAGAAGGATGATCCGCTCTTTGCCCGACACTCGCTGAATCTGGCGGGCGTTTAAAAGCATGACGCGCCGGCCGACGCCGGCAAAATCGTGCTCCACTTCGTAGTTATCGAAAGCTGCTTTTTGGGGCAAGATGGTTTCCAGAAGCTCCCGCAGCCTGGGGATATCCCACTGCTTGTTGCCCAAGTCGTAAATCAGCTGCCCCACGGTCTCTTCGGGCTTGACCTTGAAGAAGTCATAGAAGGAACGGCTGACCGTGACGACCCTCAAATCTTGATCCAGAACGATCAAGGGTTCACGGACGGTATCGATGATGCTCTCTAAGTATTCCGGAGATTGGATAATGGTTCTATTTCGGGGCATCTGCTTTTCCTTTCGGGGCGGGCTCTTCCAGTCTCTATTTTCCCCGAAAAATCTCGCGCAAACAGCGTGGGCTCCCGCTGGAACCGGTGACATGAGAGCTTTTTTTCTTCGGCACGATGGATTCCCCCCGGGGGAAGTGCGTGGATTTGCAATACTACCAGTAAGATATTCCTATTAGAGCGAATAAACAAGCCCAGGGGGCAATTTCGCCGTAGGCAAATCGCGGACATCCTCCGGCTCAAGGCGAGTGAATCGCCGAGCGGCCACAGAGACCAGGTCCGCCCGCGTTGACATGATTCCGGCGCAAGGCTATCATCCGACCATCGAAAGACGGGCGATCAAAGGCCCAATTTCAATTACGAGAACGCTATTGCTTAAGGTCATTATTGAATAATCCGTTGAGACGCCGGACCCGATTCGGGCTGATCGGACTCGTCTTGCCGGCCCTTCTCGTTTTTGCCTGCGGGGCGCAAAAAGAAAGAATCATCCCCGATACGATCACAGTGGCGGTGACGGATTCCGGCCTGGGCGGCCTGTCCGTGATGGCCGAGGCGGCGGCCCGGCTGAAGGCCGCGGGCCTCTATCGCCGCGTCGACCTCGTCTTTTTCAACGCCTTGTTCTCGAACGACAGCGGCTACAACAGCCTGCCCGCGAGGGAGGATAAGATCCGCGCCTTCGACGCGGCTCTGCGCAGCCTCGCAAAGACGATCCGCCCCGACCTCATCCTCGTCGCCTGCAACACCCTCTCCGTCCTTTTGCCCGAAACGCCGTTCGCCCGGGAGACGAAGATTCCCATCCACGGCATCGTCGATCCCGGCGTCGAGATGTTCCGGCAAGCCCTGGCCGCGGACCCGAAGGCGACGCTGTTATTATTCGGGACGGAGACGACGATTGCCGAGGACAGCCACCGGCAGAGGCTTTTGGCGGCAGGAATTCCGGCCAACCGCATCAAGACGCAGGCCTGCCCCGAGCTGCAATCCTATATCGAGAGCGATTGGCAGGGAGGCGACACGGGCTTGCTGATCTCGGCTTATGTGGAGGAGGCGATGGCCGGGCTTCCCCAGCCCCCGCCTCCCCTCCTGGCCGGATTGGTTTGCACCCATTACGGATACGCCCGCGATCTATGGGCCGCCGCTTTCACCGAACGGGGCACAGGCAGCGTCCGCATCCTTGACCCGAACGCGACGCTCGCGGCAGGACTGATCCCCGCGGGCGCCGACCGCCGATTCGACAAGACCGAAATCGCGGCCCGGGTTCTGTCCATGGTCGAGATCCCGCAGGCCAAACGGGATTCGCTCGGTCTTTGGCTCGACAGGGTCTCGCCCGAGGTCGCCGCCGCCCTACGCGCCGCCGAAATCCGCCCCGGTTTGTTCGAGTGGCGGACCACCTCCGGGCGTTGAATCTCTTTTCCCTTTAAAACGATCAGTAGACCCAGTCCGGCTTCCCGGCGGCGGCGGATTTCACCACCCGCGCGCCCAGCTCGCGAAGAAGCTCGTCTCCCTTGAAGGGACTCCAGCCGTGGCCGCCCCGGTCGCCGTAGCGGAATTCCCCGCCATAGGGCGGATTGATCAGCTTTTCGAGTGACTCCTGAAGGAGGTAGCAGGCCTCGTTGAGGTAGAAATTGTCCATCCGGCCGCAGTAGACACGAATCTTGCCGGCCAGCTTCGGCCCGATCGTCGGCCAGTTCTTCTCAAGGTACCGGCGGAGATCATAGCGCTCGCCGGCCCATTGGACGGCCTCATGGTCGATGGTTCCGGTGACCGGATCCCAAAGGGGCTTCGGATATCCGTCCGCGGCGACGGGAGCGAAGAGCGCGTTCCAGACGGCCCACTGGCCGCCGGAACGGAACCGGTCACCGATCGCCTCTTCGTAGAGATTCTCCTGTTCCTGCGTGTAGACCAGGTTGCCGCTCGTGTCACGCTCGCCGCCGCGCGGCACGCTCGTCCATTCGTGCTCGATGAAGTAGGCGTTCCTATCGTCGTAGAGATTGACGACCTGGTACTTGCGGAAGTCGACCGGATCGGGAAAGAAGGACCATGTCCCGCCGAAGAAGTCCGGATAGAAGACCTGCATCGCCAAAGAAATCCAGCCTCCGGTCGAGCCGCCCGAGAGAACCCGGGCCCACGGCTCGCCGATCGCCCGGAATGTCTTTTCGATGACCGGGATGAGCTCGGTGACGATGGCGTCGCCGTAGGGGCCGATGTTGTCCGAATTCACGCCGTAAGAATCGTCATAGTAAGGGCAGGCGTGCTCGAAGGTCACCTGGATGAAGCGGGGGAGGTTGTCGGCGTTCCAGCCCTTGAAGCCGGCGCCGGCCGGGTCCTCGCTGAAGCGGGCGACTCCGCCTCGGGGAAAATGGCCCTGAATGTAGTGGACGGGATACCGGACGCCGGGATGCTCGTCATATCCCTTGGGGAGCAGGATGTTGGCCCCGATAGCCATCGGCCGGCCCCAGAATTCGGACAGCAGGCGGCTTTGGATCTTGAGGTGCTTGAGGTGGGCGGTATCGGGGTAGGGGGAAAGAGGCGGGATGACGTGGCCGAGCGCAAGCGGCGGCGGCTCCGGCGCGCCTCCGCCGAGGCGGACTTTCACCGGATCGCTGAACAGATTCCCGGGCGAACGGCGCCAGTTCTGGCCTTCGCCTTGGTCCATGTGCAGTTTGACGGTCTTGCCGTCGGCGCGATTGAACGTCGTATAGACATTGAGCCAGGCTTGGACGTAGTAATCGCCTTCGGGGATCTGGCTCAAGCGGCGGACCGGGTAGCCGAACGCCCGGTCGTCCAGGCTGACCGTCGCGCCGGGCCGAAGGTCGTCGACGTTCAGGCCGAAGACGGGCGTCCCGTTCATGCCGGGCGTGAATTTTTCGGTCCGCGAAAAAAGCAGGAGCAGACGCCCCGAGACCGGTTCGGCCCGAATCGCCGGGTCAACGGAGATCGTAAACCGGATGGTCCCGGCCGGAGGCGCGACAGGCTGGAATGAGACAGCCGCGGCGGAAGAGGCGGCGAGAACAAAGGCTAAAATCAATCCGACGGATGTGTTGCGGACTTTCATGGCCATGGGCTTCCCTCCGGTCGCCTCTGGACTCTATCAGAGCGGGCTCCTGGGTGTCAAAGTCCCCGGTCTATTCGAAAATTTCAATCCCGTACATGAAGAGTTCCGGGGAAGATCGCAAAGCTCACGATGTTAAGACCTGACCCCTCCCTGGAAATATGCTAAAATCTCTCGGAAAATGCTGAAAAAGACGATCGGCCTGTACCGCGAGGCCTATGCCGGCCTGCCCGGCGGAGCCTGGCTGCTGGCCGCGGCCGAGTTCATCAATCGCTGCGGCTTCATGGTCCTCGTCTTTCTCAACATCTACCTGACCCGGCACCTGGGGCTGACCCTCCCGCAGGCCGGAACCGTCCTGGGCGCTTACGGGCTGGGGGCCATCGTCGGCGGCTACCTGGGCGGCCTGCTGGTCGACAAGATCGGCATCCGCCCGGTGATGCTGGCCAGCCTGATCCTGTCGGCCCTTACGCTCATTGTCACGGGATACGTAACGGCGTATGTCCCTCTCCTCGCGCTTATGCTTTTCTATGGCATCGTCGCCACGGCCCTCTTCCCCGCCAACGATACGGCCATGTCGCGCTTCTGCTTCGGCGAGATGCGCTCCAAGGGCTTCGCCCTGCGCCGTCTGGCCGCCAACCTGGGCATCACCTTCGGCCCGGTCATCGGCGGATTTTTGATTCTCGTCGATTACCGCCTGCTGTTCTGGGTGGATGGCTTGACGACGCTGGCCTCGGCCGCCGTTGTCGCCGTATTCATCAAGACCCTGCCCGCCCGGGCCCCGACCGCGCCCGGCCAGGCTCCGCGCCCGACGGTCTCCCCGTGGCGCGACGGCCCGTTCATGGCCTTCATGGGGCTGTTTCTCATCCTGGGCCTCGTCTTCTCGCAGTTGTTCTCCACCTTCAATCTCTACCTGAACTCCGTCTATGGCCTGCGGGAGAACCAGATCGGCCCGCTCTGGGCGGTGAATACCATCCTGATCGTGGTCATCGAGATGGTCCTCATCCACGCTGTGCGCCGCCGCTCGGAGATGAAGATCATCGCCTTGGGCGCGGCCTTGATCGGGATCGGGTTCGGCCTCTTACCCCTCGGCCGTGGATTTTTTTTCGCCGCGCTGACCGTGGTCGTCTGGAGCATGGGCGAGATCCTGACCATGCCCTTGAGCGGAACGGTTGTCGCCTTCCGGGCCGGCGACGCCACGGGGCGATACATGGGCGTGTTAAGCCTGAATTTCTCGCTGTCGATGTTTCTCGCCCCGCTTCTCGGCAACTGGCTGTTCGCCAAGATCGGAGGCGACGCGCTTTGGCCGGTCATGGGCGGCGCGGCCTTGCTGGCCGCGACCGGCATCTGGGCCATGCGAAAGACCCTCGACGTGCCCAAGCCGGTTGATTCCCGGTCGCCGTTGACGCCGGGGCCGGATTCCCCTTAGCCCGCCAGGCGTTTCGCCAAACCGTCCAGCCCGGTGATCCCGACAGTCAAACCTCCGAATTGCCGTTCGTGCGGCTCTGCGGGAAAGGGACTGACCATAAAGTTCTTGCCGCCCGGATGGAGATCCCGAAAGGCCGCCAAGCCCTTCGGTGAAAAACCTTGGGGAGAGAGCTTGCATTCGACGGCCCAAACATCCCCCCCCTTACGAACGACGAAATCCACTTCGGCGCCGGATTTATTTCGCCAGAAGTGGACGTTTTCGGGCCCGGCCACATCCCGCAGAACGTCCAGAACCAGATGCTCCCAGAGCAGGCCGCGATCCTCGTCCCGGAGTCCGCTCCGGCCTTGCGCATGAGTGACGAAGCCCGTGTCGAAACCATAGACTTTGGGCCTCTTGATGATTTCGCGGCGGCTGCCGCCATGGAACGGCGGTACCGCGGCCAATGAGAGCGCCGTGCCCAACGCTTCGAGGAAGGATTTAACGGTCGGGCGGCTGATATCGCACTCTCGAGCCAGCGCTGAATAGTCCGCCAATCCGCCGCTCTGGCGCAGCATCAAGCGAAAAAGGTTCAGAAAACCAGTCCTCTCCCGGACGGCGAAAAGCTCCTGGATGTCGCGGGCATAAAAACCGTCCATCCATTCCGTGAAAAGCGAGCCGTCCTTTGTCTTCGCCAAGAGAAATTCGGGCAGCCCCCCGTGCAGAAGACGGCGATCCAAATCGGCAATCCCAAAGGCGGCGCCCGATTCCGTCCAAAGGACGGGAGGGAGCCGGATCTCGATCTTGCGGCCGGTCAGGGAATCGCGGAACTTCTTCGTCGCCGCCAGCGTGGAAGACCCTGTGGCAAGAATGCGGAGGCTTGGAAAGGAATCCGCGGCGATCTTCAGAACTCGGCTCGGATCGGCCAAACGATGAATTTCATCTAAGACAACGCGCGTGCCGCCCGGAATGGAACGGAAGAAAAATTCCGGATCGTCCAGGCGCCCGACATCGGACGGCAAGTCGCAGTTTAAATAAAGAGCGTCGGGTATCATCTTGGCCAAGGTCGTCTTTCCGACGCGACGGACGCCGGCCAGCCAAGCGATAGGTCTCTTCTCCCAGGCCGCTAGGATTTTCCCGAGCCAGTACGGTCTCTTAAACATGCAATCATATTTACCATTTGGACGTCTATTTGTCAAATACGTTTTCATTTAGAAATCCGCTAAGCTTCACGAAAGCCCGCGACAGCGTCCTACGCGCGGCCCGCTTGGATCGGCGCGCGGTCAGGCGGCCAGGGATTTTCCTCTGGTGAGGGTCGTTCCGGCCACGAGGTCGGCCAAAGGAAGCTTCATCGGCCCGAAAAGCGGAGCGAGGCCAAGGAGCAGGAGAGCGCCCAGAAGAGCGCGCGCCCAGATGGGCATGTAGCTTTGCAGAGCCCATAGGCCCGTCGCAAACATGAGCGGGATGATGTTCCCCAGGCATCGTATGATTCGGCGCCACACCGTGACACTCCCGCCGTCCGGGCGCCGGACTTTCAATCCCAGAATCCACTTGGCGGGCGACGCCCCTGACGCGATCTCGATCAAGTGGAAAAGAACCAAGTTCATCCAGACGACGAGCAGAATGACGGCGGCCGCCTGCGCGTTCGTGTCGATGGACGTCGGTCCCAGGACGAGCCCGACTTCATATCGTCCCAGCTTGAGGGACGCAATTCCGATCAAGATCAGGTCGAAGATCCAGGCCGTGAGCCTGAGAGCGAGACCGGCCGGCTTCGATAGATTCATGCCTTCCCCCTTACCGCGCCATGCGTCGGTCGGAGCCGGCGGGTGATCGCTTCGACAAGGCCCGGCCCCTTGCCTGGAAGGTACATCCCCTCGCCCGGAGGAGTCAAGGCGGTGCGGACCTCAATAGGGAATAATCCCCTGCCCCGTTTGTATTCCTAGTGGAGGAGGCCCGAAAGGAGTCCAACATGTTCCAAGACGCGATGGTCCTGCACGACAAGAGGTTCACGGTCCGCTGGCCGGCCCTGCCCGCCTCGCTGCTCGTCCACGGGGCGCTGGTGTTGGCCCTCATCGTCGTCCCGCTCCTGACCCACAGCGTTCTGCCGCGGGTCGACCTGCGGGAGGCCCTGCTCGTCCCGCCTCCGCCCGTGGCGCCGCCGCCTCTGCCCAAGGGCAGAGCGGGAGCGGCCGGAACCAAGCGCATCAAGGCTGTCGCCCTCAGGCCGCACGACGCCGGGCGCTTCGTGGCGCCGGTGGACATTCCCGATCTCACGACCGACGAGGCCGTCGACGGCGGCTCGCCCGAGGGCGGGATCGAGGGAGGTGTCGAGGGCGAAGCCATGGCCGGCTATCCGCTGGCCCTGGTGGGAGAGATCCTGCAGAGGATGATCGGGGTCGAAGAGGCGCCGGTGCGGGCGATCGGCGAGATCCGCCAGCCGCGCCTAGTGCGCCGGGTCGAGCCGCTCTATCCCGAGATCGCCCGCCAGGCCCGCGTCGCGGGCGTCGTCATCCTGGAGGCAACCACCGATGCCTACGGCCGCGTCCAGGCTGTGCGTGTCCTGCGGTCCATTCCGCTCCTCGACGAAGCCGCGGTCGACGCCGTGCGCCGCTGGGTCTACGAGCCGATGATCGTCAACGGCCGCCCGCGCGGGGTGACCTTCTCCGTGACGGTGCGGTTCGAGCTGAACTAAGACTGCAGATGTTTGCGGCCCGCGAAGCCGAAGCCAAAAACCGATTTCGGCCGGCCCGGGCTTCGCGGGCCGCCCGCTATTCCGGCCGAGTCAGATTGGCCTATACTCCAAAACTTTGACTTCGCTTTCGATGCGGCCTCGGAGTTCATCCATCTTAATGATAATCCACCATTTCCATGAACCTTGACGCCGCTAACACGCAGAATTATACTCCCGAGCGCTTGGGGAGGGGAACGATGCAAAAGGCATTTATGAAAACTCGAAGCTCGCTGCTCATTGCGATCGTGTCATCGGCCTCTCTTTTTGCGGCAATCTCCATCGCCCAAGATCAAAAGGTGAGCGAAAACCCATCTGTGCCGTCAGCCAAGAACGCCGGCCGCGTTCTTCAGCTCAAGGAAATTTGGCGAATCACCGACGACGGCGGCCAATTCTATTTCAAACACCCTTACGGACTCGAGATTGCCCCGGACGGCAGAATCTTTTTAAAGGACGAGGCTCAATTACTCCGCTTCGGACCGGACGGAAAATTCAAGAAAAACCTCTACAAAGAGGGTCAAGGCCCGGGGGAAATCTCAAAGAACTTCAGTTATTGCTTGGACGGCGATCTCCTGTTGATCAGGGATTGGGGCAACCGGCGCTTCTTTCGGATGAACGCCGAAGGCGTCTATCAGAATTCGTTGGACAGGGAGATCGGACAATCCAGCCCCTTAGGAGCGAGGCCCGATGGCTATATCGTAATGGAATCCGATTGGCCTCTCGAAAAAGAGCGGACAGGCAAGTTGCTTCCGTTGCTCGAACATATTAGCCTCGTTTCCAGGGACGGAAAAGCCAAGAGGCGGATCCACACGTTTCAATGTCGATGGTTTATGACGCAGTCGGTGTGCAGCCAGTGGGATGCCGATCTCACGGCCTTGGGCGATGACGGGCGATTCCTCGTCGGCTGCCACGCCAGCAAGTATCTCATTGAGATCCTCGACATAGACGCAGGCCAAATCATCCGATCATTCAGCCGGAAGTACTCCTCTATCAAGCATGAAGTAACGATACCTGAAAAAGGCCTGGCAGCCAGAAGCGGAATTCCTCCGAGTGAATACGAATGGGATGTCCAAGACTTATTCGCGGACGGAAAAGCGATTTGGGTTAAAACCTCGACGAGTGATCCGGCCAAGGGCGACCTCTACGACGTCTTCGATTATGATGGCCGTTATGTTGACAGTTTCTATCTGGGGCCGGGCCGGTCTCTCATGAAGATCCGAGGGAATGACCTGTATTCGCTGGAGAAGGACGCCAAGGATAACTTCTTCATCGTCAAGTATCGGCTGAATTGAGGAGGCCCACTCGTAGGTCTTTTAGGGGCAGCCCTCATTTCATCTTCAGCTCGACGTTGTCGCGGATCCAATGGGCGTCCCACCATTCGACCGGATTGACGAACACGCCCTGGACGAGCATGGCGAAGTGAAGATGGTCGCCGCCGGCCATGCCGGTCGAGCCGGTCAGGCCGAGCACGGCGCCCCGGACCACGTCCTTCCCCGCCGTGACATCGATCCGGCTCATGTGGGCGTAGAGACTGAAGAGCCCCAGCCCGTGATCCAGAATGACGGTCCCGCCATAGATGCCGAGGTCGCCGGCGAAGGCGACCTTGCCGGCGTTGGCAGCGGGAACTTTGCTCTGGGCCAGGGAAGCCAGATCGACTCCCAAATGCGTCTGCGTGTCGATTTCTTTGCCGTTATAGACATAAGTCCGCACGTCGCCGTATCCGGCCATCGGTTTGGAGTCCGGAAGCCGCAGAAAAGTCCCCGACCACAAGGCCTTGGGTGTGGTCTCCCGGCAAACGGCCTGGATCTTCTCGGCATCCTTGCGCCGCTGGTCGCGGTTGACGGTCAGAAAGACGTCGACGTCGCTCCCCTGCAGGCTCGCGTCGCGTTCTTTGAAATACGGCAGGACGTCAGCCAAGAATTTGTCGTTGATCGAAATCTTGTCTTTCTTGAAAGATTTCTTTTTGATGTTCGGCCGAAAAGCCAGGCTGGCTTTGTTCCCGATCGCGTCGGCCGCTACGGCCTGAAACGACACTTCCGCCGGAACACCGGCGCCCAAAGCATAAAACGCAATATAGCGGCTGCCTTCCAGCGGAAAGCCGCGGAATTCGACGCCGCCCACCCGGATGCCGCTCGAGGCGGGCACTTCGTCGGAAGAATAGGAGACGCAACCCGTGCCGCCCTGGTTGATGTAATGCGGCCCCCCCAGAACCGTGAGGCGGGGCGGCTTGGTGTCGACGACCGCCTTCTTCTCGAAGACGAAGACGTTGCCGCCGTTCCAGGACCGGTCCTCGGCCGTGATCCGGATGAGGATCGGGCCGTCCGACAGCCCTTGCGGAAGAGGCCGCAGGGGGATCTTTTTCTCGAATTCGTGGGTCACGGCGGGAAGCGAGCCGGCCCAGAGTTCTGCTGTCGTCGCACCCTGTACGGCTTCGACTCGGATCGTGTCTAGGCCGCTCTTGGCGTCCCCGGCCTTGAAGGCCAGCTCGGGGCCCAGGGCTTCGCCCCCCTCGACCGTGACCCAGGGCTTCCCGGATTCGAATTTGACCAGTTTGAGCCAGAGGCCGCCGCCGATCAGGACGACGAGCAGGATGGGGATAATTTTCTTCAGCGCTTTTCTCATGGAGTTCGACCTATAAGGTTGATGGAAGCTATTCGATCGTCACGACTCTGCGTCCGGGGACGATCTCGCCGATGATGAAAGCAGGCCGGCCCTGCGCGGCGAAGAGGCCAAGGGCGCGTTCGACGTCGCGCGCCGCGACGACGGCGACCATGCCAATGCCCATGTTCAGGGTCCGGAACATCTCACGGTCGTCGACACCGCCCCGCTCCTGGATCGTTTTAAAGATCCTGGGAATCGGCCAACTGCCGGCACGGACACGGACGCCCAGCCCTTCGGGCACGACGCGGGGGATGTTGTCGTAGAACGCGCCGCCGGTAATATGGGCCATCGCTTTGATCTTGATCTTCTTTAGCACGGCCAGGATGGCCCGGGTATAAATCCGGGTCGGCTTGAGCAGCTCGCGGCCGATCGGTCCCTTGAGCTCTTTCTCCGTGAAGGCGCCGCGGGCCAGCGAGTATCCGTTGCTGTGGAGCCCGCTCGAAGCCAGCCCGATGACTTTGTCGCCCTTGCGGCAGGCGCGGCCATCGATAATCTTGGGCCGGTCGACGATCCCGACGCAGAAGCCGGCTAGATCCCATTGCCCGGGGACGTAGAGCCCCGGCAGCTCGGCCGTCTCGCCGCCGACGAGAGCGCAGTTCGCCTCCCGGCAGCCTTTGACGACCCCTTTCATGACCTGGGTCAATTGGGCCTTGTCCAGGCGGCCGCAGGCGATGTAATCCAGGAAGAAGAGCGGCTCGGCGCCCGTGACGATGACGTCGTCGACACTCATCGCCACCAGGTCGATGCCGACCGTGTCGAACTTGCCCAGCAGGTCGGCCAGCATCAACTTAGTCCCGACGCCGTCGGTCGAAGAAACGAGAACGGGGTCCTTCATCCCGCGCAGGTTGGGCCGAAAAAGCCCGCTAAAGCCGCCGATTCCCCCCAGCACTTCGGGCCGGGCCGTGGACTTGACCATCGGCTTGATGCGGGCGATGAAGGCGTCGGCCGCATCGATGTTGACGCCGGCTTGGCGATAGGTCAGGGCGGACATGGGCGCTCCTCGGGCAAGGGGATGGATCACTTTTATACCACCCCCTCCAGGGAGCGTCAACTTGAGGCGCCCCCCCCTTTCTGCTATGGTAAGAGCCGGGAGACCAAAATTGAAGAGTCAGAAAGTGCCGGAATCCGCCCGCCCAAAATCACGCCCCAAGATCGTCGTCATCGGCGGCGGCACGGGCTCTTTCAACGTCCTGATGGGCCTCAAGAAATACGATGTCTACCTGACCGCCGTCGTGTCCATGATGGACTCGGGCGGCAGCACCGGCCGACTGCGCGACGAATTCGGCTTTCTTCCGCCCGGTGACGTCCGCCGCTGCCTGGCCGCATTAAGCCGCGACACCGGGCTGCTGCGCGCGCTCTTCGAGTACCGCTTCAATCGCGGTCAGGGCCTGGACGGCCACAGCTTCGGCAATCTCTTCCTGACCGTGCTGCGCGACATCACCGGCTCCGACGCCGACGCCATTCGGGAAGCGGGCAAGATTCTAAGCGTCCAGGGCAGTGTCCTGCCGGTGACGATCTCCAACTGCCAATTGGGCGCCATCCTGGAAAACGGCCAGGTCGTCGTCGGCGAAAAAAACATATCCGTCCCCAAGCACAACCCCAAGCTCCGGATCAAGAAGCTGTTCCCCGTGCCGCCCGTGCGCATCTACAAAGAGGCCGAGCAAAGCATCCTGGCGGCCGATAAGATCATCATCGGCCCCGGCGACCTTTATACCAGCCTCCTGTCCAACGCGTCTGCAACATCATGACCAAGAAGGGCGAGACCTCGGGCTACGCGGCCGCCGACCATGTCCGGGAGCTGGAAAAATACCTGGGCAAGGGCGCGATCACCCGCATCGTCTGCAACGACAAAGTGCCGGCCGCCGCCTTGCTCCGCAAATACGCCGCCGAGGGGGCCGAATTCGTGGCCCCCGACCTCAAGGACCGGCGGGTGGTCACGGCCGACCTGCTGGGCGGGCGCGACCTGGCCCGCCACGACCCCGACAAGCTGGCCCGCGTCCTGTTCGGGCTATAATTCGCAGACACATACTTAATTATTTCGGACTGCGTCTAATCTACAGGATTCAGACAATTTCCGGAATAAAGTATGAGTCTGGGAATTCCCCCCCCCTTGAAATTCCCCATCTAAGGCGCCTCGCGAACGGGTGTTTGAGAGGCCTAGCCTTTCTGCTAGAATGGGCCTCCCTCCAAGCCCGATCGGAGACGAAACTTTATGCGGAAAATCCTTGCCCTGGCGGGCCTTGTTCTGGCTATCGGCGGCTCGGCTTTCCTTCCGGCCGACGGCCCGGCCCAGAAAGCGGTTCGGGTGGCCAAGGGGCCGGTCCTGGACGGCCGACTGGACGACGACGCCTGGAAGCAGGCCGCTCCCTTCACGGGCTTCAAGCAGGCCATCCCCGAGCCCGGCCGCGAGCCGTCCGAGCGGACCGAGCTGCGCATCGTCTACGACGAAAACGCCCTCTATGTCGGCGTCCGCTGCTTCGACCGGGATCCCGGCCGAATCGCGGCCAACACCATGGCCCATGACGGCGGCGGCGACGACGAGCATTCGAGCGACGACATCATCCAGGTCCTGCTCGACCCGTTCCAGGATAAGCGCAACGCCTACCTGTTCGTCGTCAATCCCCGCGGGGCGCGCCGCGAGGGCCTGGCCTTCGGCGAGCATTTCAGCCTGAACTGGGACGGCATCTGGGACGCCAAGGCCGAAATCACCGCCGAAGGCTGGACCTGCGAGATGCAGATCCCCTTCCGCACGATCTCCTTCAAGCCGGAGCTCGCGGTCTGGGGCATCAACGTCGAACGCTACATCCCCCGCCGGCAGGAGACGATCCGCCTGGCCGGCATCAGCCGGGACGCTTACTTCTATAACGCCATGGAAGCGGCCGTCCTCGAGGGCATCGGCGGCGTCAAACAAGGCTTGGGCCTGACTTTTCGGCCTTACGGGACGATCGGCGCCCTGAAGGACGAAGGCTTGGGCCGGAAAGCCGATTGGGACGTCGACGGCGGATTCGATCTCTATAAGAACATCACCCCAAACTTCACGGCCGCTTTCAGCTACAACACCGACTTCGCCGAAACCGAAGTCGACGAGCGGCGGATCAACCTGACCCGCTTCCCCCTCTTCTTCCCGGAAAAGAGAACTTTCTTCCTGGAAGGCTCCGAGATCTTCAACTTCGCCGGATCGTCGAGCTCGGAGACGTTTTCCCCCTTCTTCAGCCGCCGCATCGGCCTGCTGGAGGGCGAGCGGGTCCCACTGGCCCTGGGCGCCAAGGTCTTCGGCAAGGTGGGCGACACCAACATCAATCTGTTGAGCGTGCGGACGCGCGACTACGGCGGCACGCCCGGCCGCGGCTTCGTGGCCGGCCGCATCTACCAGAACATCTTCGCCGAAAGCAAAGTCGGGCTTCTCTTCACCGACGGCAGCCCGGACGGCAAGAAGAACACCCTGGCCGGGTTTGATTGGACCTACCAAACATCCCGCTTCCAGGGCGACCAAAACCTGTCGGTCATCGGCTGGTACGTCTATAACTGGAACGGGATCGTGGCCGGAAAGCATCAGGGCTACGGGTTCGAGGTCAATTACCCCAACGACCTCTGGGACGTCAACACGAGCTACGGCTACTACGGCGACGCGCTCGCCCCAGGGCTCGGCTTTCTGCCGCGGCCGGGAGTCCAGAACTACAACCTCGGGTTCAGCTACCAGCCGCGGCCCGAGGGCGGATTTCTCAAGCAGGCCGTCAGGCAGTTCTTCTTCGAGCTGCAATTTACGTTCTATTGGGACCTGCAGGGCCGGCTCGAGACGCGCCGCGTCTTCACCGCCCCCCTCAACCTCCGGACGGAGAGCGGCGAGCACATCGAGTTCAACGTCATCCCCGTCCGCGACGTGCTCCCCTGCGACTTCGAGGTAGCCGACGGGGTCGTCCTGCCCAAGCGGGCCTATGATTTCACAAACTTCGCCGTTCAGTTCAGCTCGGCCATGCACCGGCCCTGGATGGTGGAGATGGAATGGCATTTCGGGCCGTTCTATTCCGGGAACTACCAGGACGTCCAATTGGCCTTCACCTACAAATTCCACGGCTACGCCACCCTCTCCCTGGACGCCGACTTTGTCCGCGGCCGGCTGCCTCAGGGGAACTTCGACGAGCACGTCTACCAGCTTAAAGCCGACCTCTTTCTTTCGCCGGACTTCGGGCTGATGAACTATGTCCAGTATGACGACGTCTCCCGCAAGCTCGGCTGGAACATGCGCCTGCGCTGGCAGATCTCTCCCGGCAATGAAGTCTATTTCGTTTACAGCAAAAACTGGGAGCGGCGCTGGGACCCCGAAAGCCGCTTCCTCCCTCTGGGCGAAAAGGGCGTTTTCAAGATTCAATTGAACGTCCGGCCTTAAACAGGCTGCGGAAGGGACTTTTCGTCCCAATCGGGCTATGATCTTCTGAGCGGCCTTGTCGCCGATCGCCGATTTGTAACCATTTTGACTCTTTCGAGTCTTTAATTATGAACATGAGAAACCAAGGCTCGACGGGGACGCCTCGTTTCGGCGATATATCGATTGAATTCGCTTGTCGTCGAGAGCGGGCCCGGACCGCGTGGCGACCTGGTCGAGATCCCCACGTCATCCCCCTCCGGGGGATGGCTCGGGATGACAATAACGAACTCCATACGAATGATCTAAAAGCCCGGCCACAGATACGCGGGGCGAAAAGATGACCGACGACCTGGTGATGCAGGCGGTCCGGGACGGCCGGGTCGAGCAATTGGCCGTCCTCTTCGAGCGCCACCACATCGCCCTCTTTAACTTTTTCCTCCGCCTGACCGGGAACCGGGCCGCCAGCGAAGACCTCGTCCAGGACGTCTTCATCCGCATCCTCAAGTACCGCACGACCTACCACGGCGAGGACCGCTTCGCCGTCTGGATGTACAAGATCGCCCGCAACGCCCACATCGACCACTTGCGCAAGAAGAAAGACGCGCTCCCCTTGGACGATCAGCTCGTCGAGCCCACGCATCCCGGCCAAGGCCCGGCCGAACGGGCCGAACGGGGCGCCGAGGCGGCCCTCGTGGCCCGAGCCCTGGACGAGCTGTCGCCGAAGAAAAAGGAAATCCTGATGCTCAGCCGAGACCAGAATCTGAAATACCGCGAGATCGCGGAGCTGCTCGACTGCCCGGTCGGGACGGTCAAGGGACTCGTCCACCGGGCCGTCGCCGAGCTCGGCGCCATCTACGCCCGGTTGACGCCGGAGGCGTGCCGCCATGTAATGTAACGAGATCCGGGACCTCTTCCCCGACGC
>JAPKZJ010000081.1 GCA_026393855.1 Candidatus Aminicenantes bacterium | reverse complement strand
AGACGGGGAGCCAGCGGTGCCCTGTAACCCACAACCCGCTACAGTGGGGTCGATGCCCCTGCCGAGGCCGGACCTTTTCCGAATGCGTCTCCGAAAGCGGCGTTGACGGCCGGGGCCCCGGGCAAAGCGTCGCCTGCCAATTCCGCCAGGACCGGAAGGGAGCAACGGTAACAGGAGGGCGTCTTGTGCGCCGGGTCACTCCGCCTGAGCCGGCTCCGGCGACGGCGCGGGGAGGGAACGGTCGAAGCGGGGCGCACGGCCGTTTATGAATTCCCCCCGAGCTTGCTCCGGCGCGCGCTTGCGGTGTCCCCGGCTCGGTGCTATCATTTTCAGGCCATTGACAGGGATACCCCTTCTTTGCCGCGCAAGGAGCGAAAAATGAAAACCCGAATCGTTTGGCTCGCCGTCCTGATCGTCCTGACGCTGTCCGCGCTGGGTCTGCCCGTCTTGGCCCAGGAAACCGACGCCGAGGGCTGCAAGGACCACCCGATGTTCACCCGGATGAAGAGCTATTTCCTCCAAGGGTGCGAGCTGAAGGACTTCGATGAGGTCGAGTTCTTCCTGGCCGCCTGGGAAACCAAAACCCTCGAAGGCAAAAAGACCAAAATCGATTATGCCGTCAAGGAAGGGGCGCAGATGGCCAGCCCGCTCCAGATCCGCCGCAATTACGGCAACGCCGTCAAAGCGCTCGGGGGGACCATCCTCCTCGACGAGGGCAATACCATGACCGGCCGCATTGTCAAATCGGGCCGCGAAGTGTGGGTCTCGGCCGTTGTTTACAACGACGGCGCCCTCTTCACCCTGACCGTCCTGGCTGTCGGCGAGATGGTCCAGGAGGTCTCGGCCAACGACATGCTGGAAGCGCTGAACAAGGACGGGTACATCGCCCTGTATATCAATTTCGATTCCGGGAAGGCCGACCTGAAGCCCGAGTCGGAGGGGATGATCAGCCAGATCGTCGCCCTGCTGACGGGCAACGCCGATCTCAAGGTCGGCATCGAGGGCCACACCGACAACGTCGGAACTCCCGCCGCAAACAAGGCGCTGTCCGAGCAGAGGGCTAAAGCCGTCATGGCCGCCGTGGTCAAGGGCGGCGTCTCGGCGGCGCGCCTCACGGCCTTCGGCTGGGGCCAGGAGAAACCGATCGCCGACAACCGCGGCGAGGAAGGCCGGGCCAAGAACCGCCGGGTCGAGATCGTCAAAAAGTAAACGCGCTCTGCGAACCGCTAATCGGGCCGCCGCCGCCGGCCCGGCTTTTTCCTTTGGATTCTCTTCCGCACCATCGGTATAATCACGCCGAAGATGATGGTCAAGGAGACGCGTATGCACAAACGAGCGAGAAATCCGGGCGGATGGCTTCTCCTCGCTGTGATGGTCCAGGCCTTAAGTGCAGCCCCCCTTCTTTTCGACCGGCAGGAGTATGCCGCCAGGCGCGGCAGGCTCTTGGATCGAATCCCCGACGGGATTGCCGTCATCCTTGGGGCGGCAGCTCCCGCCGCCGACCGGGCGTTCCGGCAGGGCCATGACTTCGCCTATCTCACGGGAGTCGAGATTCCCAACGCCGCCCTCGTCCTCGACGGCCTCCGGAGAGAGAGCGTCCTTTTCTTCACGATGAGCGAGAAAGAGGCGGAGGGGGAAGGCCTCCCGATCGAGCTCGTCCGGAATCCCAAAAAGGCCACGGGGATCGATCGGGTTCTCCCCGCCGAACAGCTCGGTTCGTTCCTGGCGGGCTTGAGCCAGCGGGCCCGGGTATTCTACACTCCGTTCAAACCTGAGGAAATCGGCCCCGAGAACAGCAACGAAAAGTTCAACGCCCTCCAAAGGACGATGACGCTCAACCTTTGGGACGGCCGCCTGACGCGGGAGCTCCAGCTCGTCCGCCGTTTGCGTGAGGCGTTTCCTCAGGTTGACGTCCGGGACTGCTCGGCCCTGGTCTGGGACCTGCGCAAGATCAAATCGCCCGCCGAGCTCGAAGTTCTGCGAAGGGCCGGCCGTATCGGGGTCTTGGCCCACAACGCCTTGATTCAGTCGACCCGCCCCGGCGTCTCGGAAAAGGCCCTGGAGGCCGTCTTCGAATTCGTCTGCCGCCGGGAAGGCGCCGCGGACATGGCTTACGAACCCATTCTGATGTCCGGGAAAAACCATGCCTTCGGACACTACCACGCGTATGATCGGACCTTAAAAGACGGGGATCTCGTCATCCTGGATGCGGGGCCCGACTACGCCGACTACCATGTGGACATCTCGACGACGTTCCCGGCTTCGGGCGCCTTCACCTCCCGTCAGAAGGAGCTCTACGAGGCGGCCCTGGCCGTCCGGGACGTCTGCCTGGCCAATTACCGCCCCGGCGTCACGTTTAAACAAGTAGGGGCCGCCGTCGAGGCCATGCTCAAGGACAGGAAGCTGGATGGGTTGGCTAAGGATTTCAGCGGCATCGTCCGCTATGGCGGTTACAACCATATGGTCGGCCTGGCCACGCATGACGTCATGGGGACATTCGCCGGGCCGGACGAGGTCCTGGTCCCCGGGCTTGTCTTCGCCTGCGATATCCAACTGTTCCGCCTCGAAGAGGAGATCGGCATCCGGATCGAGGACACCGTCGCCATCACGGAAAAGGGGTGCGAAAATCTCTCCCTCGGCGTTCCCAGGACGGTCGCGGAAGTCGAGACCCTGAAGAAAGGCAGCGGACTTCTCCAGATCTACGGCGGTGCGCCCGCCGCCTCCGGAAAAAGGTGAGAACATGAAAAAAGCGGCCCTCATCGCCCTGCTGGCCCTGGCGGCGGCCTTCCCGTCCTTCGGCCAAACCGTGGACTGGTCCAAGAAGACGCTCCAATCCGAGCGCAGCCGAACTTACGATGCCCGGCACTACCTTGTCAAGATCGGGCTCGACCTTGACCGGAAAGCCTTCGAAGGCTCCGCCGCGATCACGATCGCCTCTCTACGGGAGGCTTTAACGGACTGCGTTTTGGACGCCGAGGAGCTCACGGTGACGTCCGTCCTCAGCGACGAAGGAGCCCCCCTGGCCTACGAGCAGACCGACAAGGCGCTCACCGTCCACCTGCCGCGGGCCTGCCGGTTCGGGGAGGAGACCTCGTTCACCTGTTTCTATCACGGCCAAGACCCGAAGATCGGGCTGAAATTCGTGCCCAAGACCGCCGACCACCCCCAGATGGTTTATTCGGACTCGTTTCCCGAAAACGTCCACCACTGGTTCCCGTGCTTCGACTACCCCAACGACAAGGCCACAAGCGAGATCGTGGCCACGGTCAAAGCCGGGCTCAAGGTGGCGGCGAACGGACGGCTCGTTGGCGTGACCGAAGACAAAGCCGCCGGTACGGTGACGTATCACTGGTCCCAGGATCTCCCGCACTCGACCTATCTTATCTTCCTGGCCGCCGCGCCGTATGTCGTCGTCCGGGATTCTTACGGGACGCTTCCCGTCAGCTACTGGGTCTATCCGGGGAATGAGGCCAGGGTCAAGCCGACCTACGGCAAGACCCCGAAGATGATCGAGTTCTTCAACAGGACCTTCGGCTACGACTATCCCTGGCAGAAGTACGACCAGGTGTCGGTGCCGTCCGGCGGGGGAGCCGAGAGCACCTCGGCCACGGCCATGACCGACCGGATCATGGTCGACGAGAAAGGCGAGCCCGATTTCCCGGCCATCGGCATCGTCTCCCATGAGCTGGCCCACCAGTGGTGGGGGGACCTGATCACGCTCCGCAGCTGGGCCCACACCTGGCTCAACGAGAGCTTCGGGACGTACTCGGACTACCTCTACCACCGTTACGAGAAGGGAGACGACGAGGGCGCGGTCAACCTCCTGGGCAAGCTGAACGCCTACCTGCGGGAGGCCAAGACGCGCTACATCCGGCCGATCGTCTCCGACCGCTACGATGCGCCGGGCGACATGTTCGACTCGCACACCTATCCCAAGGGTGCGCGCGTCCTGCACATGCTCCGCTCGATCCTGGGCGACGAGCCGTTCTTCAAGACGATCCGGCATTTCCTCCACCGTTACGCCTTCGACGCCGTCGACACGGCCGACTTCATCCGTTCAGTCAAGACCGTCACGGGGCAGAACCTCGACTGGTTCTTCGACCAGTGGCTGTTCAAGCCCGGCCACCCCGTTTTCGAGGTCGAGAGCCGCTGGGATCCGGCCGCGAAGGTCGTCCGGCTCAAGGTCGCCCAAGTCCAGGATTTCTCCCGTGGCGTGCCCGTTTTCAGGGTTCCCGTGTCCATCAAGCTTGTGACCGCGGAGAAGACCGACATCCGGAAGGTCTGGATCGACAAGCGCGAGGAGACGTTCGAGCTTCCCCTGGAGGCCAAGCCTCTGCTCGTCCGCTTCGACGAGGACAACGTCCTGATCAAGGAAATTTCGTTTCCGAAAGGGCGCGAGGAGCTCCTTTACCAGCTCCGGCACGACGACGTGATCGGCCGGATGGATGCGGCCGCGGCGCTGCAGGCCGGCGAGCCCGATCCCGCGGTCGGCAAGGAACTGGCGGCCAGCGTCCAGGCCGATCCGTTCTGGGCGGTTCGCAAGAGTTCCCTCGAAGCCTTGGCCAGGCTCAAGCCCCGCAACGGCCCCGACGTCTTCAAGAAGGCATGTCAGGATCCGGATTCCCAGGTCCGGATGGCGGCGCTCGCCGCCCTTGGCGACCTGAAGGACCGGACGCTCGTCGGCTTTTACGAGGACCTATTCCGGAAGGACGCGAGCTTCCGGGTCCAGGCCGAGGCTCTCGCGGCCATCGGCAAAGCGGGGGACCCCTCGGCGGCGCCGTTCCTCAAGCAGGCCGCGACGATCCCGTCCTATCGCGATATGGTGAAAAAAGCGGCTGAATCGGCTTTGAAACAGCTCGAGCTTAAGTAGCCTCTCTCATTTGGGGCATCTCCCATCTCGGGGAAACGCGGTCAGGGATATCGGCCCGGCGGCTTCGGCCTCTTCTCGCCTTTTCCCACAGCTCTCTTCGGCGCCTCAGCGCTTCGCAGTCCTCGTCGGGACGTCACTTCGAAAGTCCCCGCGAGGGCGGAACTCCGCATTTCAGATCGCCCGGTCATGGAGCCTCCCCACTCCTATCCGATTCCGTTAGATGGACGCGTGCTCAAACAGCCCTCGGCGCCTGGCTAGGGCCAGGTTCCCTCAGAGAGTTGTGGAAAAAGGCGCCGGCCTCGCGATTTCGCCGTTGGCGGACATCCCTGACCGCACTTGTTTCCCAGAGATGGGAGATGATCTTTTTATTTTGTCCTCGCGAGGAGCGCCGGGTCCTCTCCCGGCGCGATCGGCTTCAAGACCACCATATAGGAATAATTGCGCACGCCCAGCCGGTACTGGGGGTGCGTTTGGGCTCCCCAGGAATCGTCGCCGCCCACACCCATCTGGCCGTAGTCCAGGTGGAGGGAGACGAAGCCGCGCTTGGCGATGTCGACGGGGTGCTTATCGCCGCGCTTCTCCTGGGTCAAGTCTTCGGCCGTGTAAGGCAGGGCGCTAAAATTGACCTGGGGCATACCGATGGCCAGCAACCCGGCTCCGTCGGCGTCCGTCAAGGCCACCCAGCGGCAGTCGGTTCGATTGCCGTACTCCTGGATGCTGACATAGGGGATCAGGGTTTGGTCGACGGCCGCTTTGTAAATCCCGACATAGGCGGAGCTTTTGCGGTCGATATAATTGTCGTGGGGGCCGCGGCCGAACCAACGCACGTCGTTCAGCCCCTTGGGCAGGGCCAGGCTCAACCCGACGCGGGGGATTTCGGGCAGGTTGCGGGCGGTCGGTTCGAATGACGCTTCGACCTTGACTTCGCCCGAGGCCCGGATCGTATAGTCCATCCGATACTTGGCGGAAACGTCCTTGAGGGCATACTCGACCGCGACCTTGACCGAGTCGCCGGCGGGACCGGAATCGATCTTCGTCATGGTCCGGTTCTCCCCGGCCTTCCGCCAGACGGCCAAGCGCTTGTCCATCCGGTTGCCGAAGTCGTTGTCCGTGGGTCCCCGCCAGAATTCCGGCTCGGGTCCTTTGGCCAGAAGCTCGCGTCCCTGATAGGTCCAAGACGTCATCAGGCCAGACCGGAGGTCGAAGCCGATCCGGAAACCGTCGCCGATGACGTTCAGGCCGGCTACGGTTCTCTCCAAGGAGAGGGCCGCCTTGGGCTTGGCCGAAGCGACTACCGCCGCCGGCCGGGTGATGCCGATTGGGAACTGTTCGCGGGCCAGGACGAAGCCGACGGGCACCAGGGGGACCCGGTCCTCATCCGCGATCATCAGCCAGACGTTAAGGAAATACTCCGCGCCGGGCTTGGCCGGCGCGGCCGGGGCATCGAGATCGAAGACCCTGGTCTGGCCGGGCGCGATCGAAGGGTTGCGAACCTCGCCTTTCGCCGCGACGGTCGCACCGTCCTCGACCAGTTCCCAACGCAGATAGAATCCGTCTAGGTTGATGAAATCGTATTTGTTGGTGACCGAGACTTGAAGCTTGCCGTCGGCCGTCTGGCCTTGTTTGAACTTCACGAACTGGTAGACCTTTTGGACCTCGTACCAGCCCGGGTGGGGCGTGCGGTCGGGCCCGACCAGGCCGTTGCAGCAGAAGTTTCTATCCGAGGGGGTCCCTTCCGGGCCGTAGTCGCCGCCGTAAGCCCAAAACAACTCGCCGGCCGCGTTTTTCTTGGCATAGCCCTGATCGACCCAGTCCCAGATGAAGGCGCCCTGCAGGTTGGGGTATTTCTCGATCACGTCCCAATAATCCTGCAGGTTGCCGGTCGAGTTGCCCATGGCGTGGGCATATTCGCACATGATCAGGGGCCGCGAGCGCTTTTTCAACCCGTAAGCTTCGAGGTAATCGATCGAGGCATACATCGGACAGACTATGTCCGTGTGGGCTTTCTCGCCGGCCCGTTCGTAATGGACGGGGCGCGAGGCGTCGCGGCCGTGGATCCAGGCCGAGGTTGCCTCGAAGTTGATCCCGTCGCCCGCCTCGTTACCCAGCGACCAGATGATGACTGAGGGATGGTTCTTGTCACGCTCGACCATGCGGATCGTTCGGTCGAGGTGGGCCGGGCCCCAGGCGGGGTCCTTGGCCAGGCTCTTGTCGCCGTAGCCCATGCCGTGCGACTCGATGTTGGCCTCATCGATGAGGTAGATTCCGTAGCGGTCGCAGAGATCGTACCAGACCGGATCGTCCGGGTAATGACAGGTCCGGACGGCGTTGATGTTGGCCTTCTTCATCAGCTCGATGTCCTGCTTCATCGAGCCGATGGAGATGACGTGGGCCGTGTAGGGGTCGTGCTCGTGGCGGTTGACGCCCTTGAGGTAGACGGCGGCGCCGTTGACCAGGAGCCGGCCGTCGACGATCTCGACCTTGCGGAAACCGATGATCGTCCGAGCCGCCTCGGTCGTCCGCCCGGCCTCGTCTTTGAGGGCCAGAACGACGGTGTAGAGATCGGGTGTTTCGGCCGACCACTTGAGGGGCTTGTCCAGCGTTCCGCCGACATGGACGGTGACGGCATCCCTGCCGTTCAGGGAAACGGCCCGCCGGTCGGTGAGGACGGGCTTGTCGTCGCGGTTGAAGAGGGTCAGTTCCACCGTTTGGCTGCCGCCGCGGCGGCCGGGCGCGGAGTTGGCGAGATCCACGACGACATCGAGAACGCCTTTGGTATAAGCCTCGGTCAGATCGGCCTTGGCCCAGAAGTCGCGGATGCGGACCTTGGGCGCGGCCGAGAGATAGACATCGCGCTCGATCCCGCTCAGACGCCAGAAGTCCTGGCATTCGAGGTAGGAGCCGTCCGACCAGCGCAGGACCTGCAGGGCCACTGTGTTCGGCCCGGCCTTGAGGTAGGGTGTGACGTCCCACTCGGCGGGCGTCTTGGAATCCTCCGAGTAGCCGGCGTAGCGGCCGTTGATCCAGATGTAGAAGGCGGATTTGACGGCCCCGAAATGGATGAAGACCTGCTTGTCCTTCCATTCGGCCGGGACGGTAAACGTCTGGCGATAGCAGCCGGTCGGGTTGTAATCGTGGGGCACATGGGGCGGGTTCGGCTGGGCCGGGGGCTTGACCCATTCATAGGATGAATTGACGTAGATGGGGATGCCGTAGCCCAAAAACTCCCAGTTGGCCGGAACGGGGATCGTCTTCCAAGCGGCGTCATCGAACTCGGGCCGGAAGAACTCGGTTGGAACGTCGGCCGGCTTCTCCAGCCAGCGGAACTTCCAGTCGCCGTTCAGGGATTTGTAGAAGGGCGAGGCCTTGCCGTCCATGAGGAGGGCGCTCTTCTCGTCCGCGTAAGGGATGAACGTGGCGTGCGGGGCGACGGTATTAACCTTGAAGACAGCGGGGTCCTCCCATTCGTTGCCGCGAGGGCCGGCCGTGGTGGGGGTCTGCGCCGTCCCCGTCAGGACGACCAGGACAAGCCCCATGGCGAGGGCGAGATGCTTGATGTTCATGCGATTCCTCCGCAAAGAATAGGGGGACAGGCCTTAGCAGCCCTCATATTCTATAGAATATGAGGACACCATACATAACCCCCGAATTGTCTCGTCGTGCATATTGCGAGACCAGGCTCGTTTTGGATAACCTCGATCCAGGAGATAGGGGGATATGTATAGTGTCCCCCCAATTACGGAAGCTCGGTCATCAGGCGGGCGATGGCGGCCGCGGCATCGGCGGCGAGCGGGAGAAGCGGCGAACGGACCCGTCCGCCCGTCTGCCCGATCATCCCGACGGCGTGCTTGAGCCCGGCGATCCCGTACGTCTCCATGACCGCCTTATTGAGCGGGACGATGTCGAGCTGGAGCGCCGCCGCTTCCGCGATTCGGCCCTCCCGGTAGAGCTCGTGGATGCGGACGCAATGGTTCGGAGCCGCGTTGGCGACACCCAGGATAGCGCCGCGGGCGCCCATGACCAAGGCCGGCAGAACGACATACCCCGAGCCCACGAAATAGCTGAAGTCGGGCGGGAGCCGGCGGATGATCTCTTCCAAATAGGCCAGGCTGCCCGAGCTCTCCTTAAGGCCGATGATGTTGGGATGGGACGCCAGCTCCACGACGAGCGACGGCTCGATCGCGATCCCCGTGTTCTGGGGGATGTTGTAGATGATCACGGGAATTCGGGCCGCGTCGGCCACGGCCAGGTAGTGGCTCTTCAAAGCCTCCCGTGTCAGCCGAGACTTGAAATAGCTCGGGGGCCGGACTAGGGCCGCATCCGTGCCCAGGTCGGCCGCCGCGTTGGTGAAGTCGATCGTCAGCCGGGTCGATTCCTGGCCTGTGCCGGCGATGACGAGCTTGCCGGATGTGGCTGCGCCGCGGGCCGTCCGAACCAGGCCGAGGGCCTCGTCCCAGGAGAGAGACACGCATTCGCCGTTCGAGCCCAAGACGACGTACCCGGCCAGGCCGGTCGCGTTGAGGACGCCGATGTTGCCGGCGAACGCCCCCAAGTCGACGTCCTCGTCGCGGGTGCCTCCGCGAAAGGGTGTGAGCAGGGCGGGGAAGATGCCTTGCAGGCTGATGGTCATGACCGGCTCCTTTTCTTGCGGTTCTCGCGTTCGACGTCCCTCAATTCGGCCTCACCGAAGCCGAAGAAATGGCCGACCTCGTGGATGACCGTGTCGCGGACCTGCTCGCGGATCTCCGCCTCCGTGGCGCAGGCGCTCTCGATCGGCCTCTGGTAGATGACGACGACGTCGGGTGGGACGTTGCCGTAGTACGAACCCCGCTTGTCCAGCGGAATGCCGTGGTAGAGGCCGAAGAGCTGATAGGGCGAGCGCAGTCCCATGTCGCGCATCGTCTCCGGCGAGGGGAAGTCCTCGACGAGAACGGCGACGTTTTCGAGCAGCTTGCGAAAATTCTGAGGCAGGGAATCGATCGACTCTTCCACCAGTCTGGTGAAGGCGGCCCGGTCCAGCCGGGAAGGGGTGCCGTCGGCGGTGGGCGGATCATCGGGACGATCCCAGAGCCCCGAAGGCGGCCGGCGCGGCGTTTTAGTCCTCAATGCCCTTCCTCGCGGCCACACCCGCGGCGAGGTAATGCTTTCGTTCGCGCATTTCAGTCACAAGATCGGCCCGACGGATGAGCCAGGCGGGCGCCTTGCGGCCCGTGAGGACGATCTCGACGTCCGGCAGGCGTTCGTCGAGGAAAGCAATGACTTCGGCCCGGGTCAGGAGATGGAAATAGAGGGCCAAATTGATCTCGTCGAGGACGACGATCCGATATTCGCCGGTTAGCATCGCCCGGCGGCATTTGGCCAGTCCTTGCCGGGCCCGGCGGATATCGGTTGCGGCCGGAGGCTCCTCCGCATGCAGAAAGCGGATGTCGCCGAACTGTTCGATGACGATAAGCGGCGCCAGCTTTCGCGCAGCGACGATCTCGCCCGTGGGGCGGCCTTTGCAGAACTGGCCGATATAGGTCCGAAAGCCGTGGCCGGCCGCCCGCAAGGCCAAGCCCAACGCCGCCGTCGTCTTTCCTTTGCCGTAGCCGGTATAGACCTGAACCCGGCCGATGAACGGAGGAGCCGTTGGCTTCTTGGGCATGAGAAATCAATATATTTCAATCTCCCGGGGCGGTCAATCCGGACCGGGCTCCAGCCGTATGAGTCCGTCATTGCGAGCACTCGCCGAAGGCGAGTGCGTGGCAACCCAGACTAGATCCCCACGCCCTCGTTTCGCGATGGCTCGGGATGACGGAAATTGCGGCGATCGTTATGCTATAATTTCGGCATGTTAGACCCGAAATTTGTCCTCGAAAATATCGATCTTGTTCGCAAGAAATGCGAGCAGAGGGGCTTCGCCCTCGACCTGACCGAATTCCTCCGCCTGGCCGAGGCCAAGAAGCTGGCCCTGCACAAGGCCGAAGACCTGCGGGCCCGCCGCAACAAGGCCTCGGAGCAAGTTGCCCAGCTCAAGCGCCAGGGCCAGGACGCTTCGGCCGTGATCGCCGAGACCAAGGGAACCGGCGACGAGATCAAGGTGCTCGATGAGGAGCTCAAAGGCTACGACGAGAAGATCAAGCTGACCCTGCTCAATATCCCGAATCTCCCGCACGACTCGGTCCCGGTGGGAAGCGATTCCACCGGCAACGTCGAGGTCCGCCGGGTCGGCGAACCGCCCTCGTTCGACTTCCCCCCGCTGGCCCATTGGGACATCGGCACGAATCTCGGCATCCTGGATTTCGAGAGGGCGGCCAAGATCACAGGGGCTCGTTTCACCGTCTCCCTGGGCCCCGCGGCCCGCATGGAGCGGGCCCTGATCAACTTCATGCTCGACATCCATACCCGCGAGCGGGGCTTCACCGAAGTTCTGCCGCCGTTCATCGCCAACGAAGCCAGCCTGACGGGGACCGGCAACCTGCCCAAGTTCGCCCAGGATCTGTTCAAGCTTGAAGGCCTTCCTTGGTATCTTGTGCCGACGGCCGAAGTCCCGCTGACCAACTACTACCGCGATGAGATCATCGACGGTTCCATCCTCCCCCGCCGCCTGACCGCCTACACGCCTTGCTTCCGCAGCGAAGCCGGCTCCTACGGCAAAGACGTCCGCGGGCTCATCCGCCAGCACCAGTTTAACAAGGTCGAGATGATGATCTTCTCCGTGCCCGAGAAGTCGGCCGAAGAGCACGAGTGGATGACCGCCAGCGCCGAGGAGGTCCTCAAGCGCCTCGGCCTGGCTTACCGGACGGTGACGCTCTGTACCGGAGACATGGGTTTCGCCAGCCAGAAGACCTACGACATCGAGGTCTGGATGCCGACCCGCAAGGGTTATATGGAGATCTCCTCCTGCTCCAACTGCGGCGAATTCCAGGCCCGCCGGGCCAACATCCGGTTCCGCCGCGAGCCCAAGGCCAAGCCCGAGATCGTCCACACCCTGAACGGCTCGGGGCTGGCCGTCGGCCGGACCGTGGCCGCCATCCTGGAAAACTATCAGCAGGAGGACGGCTGGGTCGTCGTCCCGGAAGCCCTTCAGCCTTATATGGACGGCCTTCAGAGAATTTCCTGACGGTTGCGATTATTCCGCGTTTTGTCGTTGCGACGGTGCGATGGCCGTCCTCGAAACGATGTCTTTTAGAATGTCGTCGCGAGGAGCACTCGCCTTCGGCGAGTGCGTGGCAACCTCTCGCAACAGCAGCTGGCGCGGCACTTTGTCCGTCAACCGGGTGACGACGGACATGAAGATCAGCGCCTCGTTCAACCGCAGCGTCAACGTCAGCAGCTTCACGATCCTCGACGAAACAATAGACAGGTCGACCCGGAATTGGAAATTCGGCGGCCTGGTCGTCAAGAGCCTGGGCGAACACTGGTCCGCCGGCGGCTGGGCGGCGGCCTCCTCCTCGACTTACAGCAATGAGGATTATTCCATTCGGGTGGCCCCGGCTATCGAGTACAACGTCTTTCCTTATTCACAAGCCACGCGAAAGAGCTTGTGCTTCCTTTACCGTTTGGGCTGGGGATACTACAAGTATTTGGAAGAGACGATCTTCAGCAAAACCAGGGAAACGCTCTGGAGCCATTCGTTGACCGCCAGCCTCGATCTGACCCAGCCATGGGGATCGGCCAGCGCCTCGATCCAGGCCTCCCAATACCTGCACGATCTGAGCAAGAATCGGCTCTCGGTTTACGGCTATACGTCGATCCGAGTCTGGAAAGGCCTCTCCGTCAATTTGAACGGCGGATTTTCCATGATCCACGATCAGCTTTCCCTGGTCAAAGGCTCGCTTTCGCAAGAGGAGGTCTTTCTCCGCCTCCGCGAGCTGTCTGCGACTTTCAACTACTATCTCTCGTTCGGCATCGGATACACCTTCGGTTCCAGCCTGATCCGCGCCGTCAACCCCCGATTCGGCGACAGCGGATACTATTAAGCTCATCACAAGCGGGGGAGACTGCGTTTCATTCGGCCGGCTATCGCGGGCTGCGCTTCATTGCGTCGGTGTGTGCTGGATCAGTTATGTGGTGTTGAAGCCGGCCGATGGCCGCGGTATGATACGGCCGCCGCGGAGGGATGGCCGAGTGGTTGAAGGCGGCGGTCTTGAAAACCGCTTTCCGGTGTCCCCGGAACGGGGGTTCGAATCCCCCTCCCTCCGTACCTTTCCCGAAGCCCGGCCGTATCAATAGAAATACATCATACTGCCGCTCCCGCCTCCGAAACGCGGGTTGACGACGTTGCTATAGATCGAGCCGAATGAGTAGCTCAACCCTATCATGAAATAGTATGAATAGCTCGTTTCCAGCATCTTCCGGCTTAGAAGCACTTCTTCCAAAGTTGCGCCTCCCTTGGGCAGGGATAATTGATCATGGATCATCGAATAGCTGCCGTAAACATCAAACGTCAGCCCCTTCCATAGACGCAGGCTAACCGATCCGTATACGTTCACGTGGTTTTTGCTAAAATCGTGAAAATAATGAGCGCCTTCGAGCTCCACACTGACCGATCCCCATTTTTCTTTGAGCCCGAGCGTTACAGCCAAGCTCTCGGTCCATAATTTTTCGGACGTTTTATCGTATATCGTCTCTTCCCTGTATGAAGTCGGCTGGAAGTTCAGTCGGTAGAGAAAGGTTAGCTGGCGGCGGGTCGATTGAGAATAGGGAAAAAGATCGTATTCGACGGCAGGGGCCGCGGCGAGGGATAGCTTGATATTGCTATAGGTAGAGGAACCGGCCGCGATATAAGCCCCGACGGACCAATGCTCCCCAAAACTTTTAGCGATCATCCCCGAGAAACTCTTGGACTCGGTCGTACTGTCGATAGTCGTATCTTCATAAGTAAAACTATCATTGCTTTTCGATGCGTAGACGCTGGTCCTTATCTTCCATTCGGGCGTCGTTCGGTTGGCCGAGAACGATCCGTAGAGTCGGTTACTAGTCATCGATTCCTGGCCGTTCAATGAGGATCGAGCGCTGAGGCTGAAGACCCAGAAATTCCACTTATCGGATACGGATGTCGGTTTCACGCTTGGCTGAAACACGATGCCAATTTTCTCTCCTATCGGAGTCTTGGCTACGTACCGGATCAATCCCATCTTCAAAACCCGAACGATGCCGGCACGAATCTCCTCTTGAGTCTGCGTCCGGTTGGAGACGAACTTTTGGGAATCGTCAAGGCCCTTGAAGTCCTGCTGGCCGCTGAAGGCCATTGTGTATTCTAGGCCGCCACCCCCCGTTTCGAGGAGCGTGATAAGAACGTGGACCTGGGCTTCCTTCCGGTCCCGGACGTAATTGACGAAGGTGATCTCGGTTTTAATGTAATCGTAGTCGCAGTAATCGCAGTCGATGAAGACGCGTGGAGCGGTCCTCTTGAGGGCGTCCGCGTCCGCCTGGCTGGGTGGAGGCGGGGGCGGGCCGGGAGGGATCTGCGCGAACATGAGGATTGGTTTGAATAGAAGGACTGCGAGGATGAGAAAAAGGAGTTTTTTGGAAAAAAGCATAGCAACCCCCTGTATAGGTCGATCTAACAGTAATACGCCGGAACAGAGGATATTGTTATCTTTTTTGTGACGAAATAATTTCCAGTGAGAATCCTCTGCCTATCGGCCGTCTATAAGCAGGCCTACCCGGCCGCCCCTATGGTGTCGCGCCCCGGGGCTCCCCGGTAGGGCTCCACTTCTTTCCGAAGCATATACTCCTTCTTCCTGAACAAAAAGACGCAAGCCTTGACGACCGCCGGGTCGAATTTCGTGCCGCTCTTGGATTCGATCTCAGCGAGCGCGTCTTCGGTTGGGCGTGCCGGTCGATAGGGCCGGTGTGAGCCCATCGATTCAACCACCTCTGCAACGGAGACTATTCTTGTCTCGGTTAGTATCTCCTTTCCCTTCAAGCCACGAGGGTATCCGGATCCGTCCAGCCGTTCGTGGTGTTGGTAGACGATCTCCGCAAGGGGGAAAGGGAAGTCGATATTCTTGAGAATTTTAAAGCCCTCTTCGGCGTGGGCCTGGATAAGAGCGAACTCATTGCGCGAGAGCTTCCCGGGCCGCGAAAGGATTTCGGAGGGGACCGCGATCTTCCCGACGTCATGGAGTAGGGCGGCGACCCTCAGGCCTTCGGTCATTTCGGGGCTCAATCCCATGATCTGCGCAATGGCCACGGCCAGCCGGGCGACCTCTTTCTGATGTATCCCTACGGAAGGATCCCGGGTCGCCGTCATATTTTGGATCGCTTCAATCGTGCCGCTGGCGAGAGCGGAATATCGAATAACCGCGTTATCGATCTCGATATTGGCTTTCTTAATATCCGATATGTCGTTGATTATTAGGGCGAAAGTACTGAGCTGATCATCGGTGACGAAAGGAAGGGGGGAGACGACCGATCGGAATGATTTCTTTATCGCGCTATCATAGTATTCGATTTCATGCTGCGCCGATTCTTTAATAGATTTGTCGAGCGGGCAGATCAGGCACTTGGTTCCTACTTTGTAATGAGGGCACTTTTTGCCAATGTAGTCTTGCGGGTTGATCGAGAGCGCCTGCAGTGCGTACTTATTGACAAGAAGCACCGTGTGGTTCGAATCGAGGATGACGATCCGGAAGTTGATGGAATCAAGGAAAGCCTGGGTGCCGAGGGTGTTGATACTCGAGAACCGCCGGCGGCGAGCGGGAACGGTAGGATCAGGTATATTCTTCAATACGATAGGCATCCGATCGCTACGAGCCGACAGTACCTGCTTATTTAGTCGTTGGCAAAGACAATTATGTGAAAGCCTACAGCCGCGCAGTCTCATCGTGGTTTCCTTCGGACCTTGCTCGTTCCCATACCTGAACCGGCGGCTTTTATCCCAGGGCCCTCGCCTCATTCCGCTCAGGTCGCTTCCGAACCCGAGATCATCTTATCCTAGGGGCAGGGGGGATAGCATTTAGTAATAAGTCGGGAGCGGCCCGGGCAAGCTAAGTAAAAATCTCTTTAGGCGCGGGACCGTTTCGGGAATAAACGATAAAAAATATTTATTGAGAGGATTCCGGCGACGAGCTTTTTGTCTGGCCGAGGGCCGCAACCCAGTCGAAGATCGCTCCGACGGCCTTCTTGAAGGGGCCGAGATGCGTGGGGTAATAGTAATCGGATTCAAACCAGCCGTGATCGCGGTAGTAGACGTGGTCGCGGCTGCCTTCGCCGAGCATGAGGCGGATTCTCGTCCGGCCGATCCTGAACGCCATAAGCCCGATGAGTGAGGGCGCCGAGTTAGTCGGCCGCAAAAGTCGGGCGTGGAATCGGCGGCTTTGTTTGGCGAGCGTTCTGTTCATCTTCCCAATCGCCTTCTCGGTCATGGGTTCGAGCGTCCGGATGCAGCTTCCCTTCACGACGTGAAAGCCGAGGCCGCCCCCGACGAAGTCCAGGTATTTGGCGATCTTGCGGGCCCCGTAGATGCCGAAAACGACGATGGACGTGGAGGTTTTGCCGTGGAAGTGCGGCCGATGGAACAGGAATCCGAGCCGGTCGAGGAAAATCTTCATAAAGGCCGAGACTTGAAAGGAGTAGTTCGGCGAAGCGAAAACGACCGCGTCCGAGGCGTTGATCTTCTCGATCAGCGCGTCCCGATCGTCTTTGAGCGGACAATGTTCCTCACCCCGTTCGAAACAGGCCTTGCAGCCGCGGCAGGTGTGGATGTCGTAGTCGCTAAGGACGACGATTTCGCTCTGAACGTCGCCGAAGGCGTCGAGCGCATCCAGAAACCGATGCGCGGCCGTGTAGGTGGCGCCTCCCTTGTGCGAACTTCCCACGAGGGCGATGATCTTCTTCATTAGCTAAGCCCTTCCTGCCGGCATGCGGCTTGCGATCGAGGCGTGTACTCTATTCGCTCGCAGGAGGACCACGGCGAACATCAGCACCCACAGCATCGTCCGGTCGCGGACCTGATTTTTCGACGATCTTCCGTCCCGCGACCGTCGAAAAGATTAAATCCCAACTCGGGGGATGTCAAGGGACATGGGGGCTTAAACTTGACAATTCCCGAATTCGCTTTTAGAATCCGACCAATCGCTAGCGAACAAGGAGGAAGGCGGATGAATCACGATGAAAGCAAAGATGATTTCCTGGCTGACGCGGTCGGTGATTCTCCGGTTTCCGAGCGGAGAAGGTTTCTAGTCGTCGCCGCCAAGTTCTCCGCCGTCATGGCGGCCGTCGGCTTGGGCGGCAAAGCCGTCCTGGGCGAGCCTGCCCCCGCCGCCGGCGCGGAAACCATGTCCTTCAACCTGATTCAACAGGCCATCCAGACCGGCGACATGGAGGGGGCGATCAGGTCGTACAAGACCGAGGTCAACCTCCAAGAGTTCCATTTCAAGGCTTTGCGCTCACTGACTTCCCAGGACCTCGGCGATTTGAGAAGAATCCAGGGAAAGCTGGAAGCCGGCGGAGGGAAGTTCGGACTCATCTGGAAGAAGATCTGACCCCCGGGCGCTTCCGACGAAGAAAGATTGAAGCCTAAGCCGGAAGTCGCTCTCCTCCATATGCCCTTCAGCGAGGGCGATCAACCCTCGCTCGGATTGAGCCTTCTCCAAGCGGCTCTTGGCCGCCGCGGCCTGCCCTCCGTCATTCACTACTTGAACATCCGGTTCACGGAGCGGATCGGCCTGGATGTTTTTAATAGAATCGACCATCTGTCCCGGCCGTACCTGGCCGGAGAATGGGTCTTCGCCGAAGCCCTCTGGGGGAAAGATGCGCAGCGGGATGCGGACTACCTCGACGAACTCACCGAGGCCTGGCGCGCCGAGCAGCGCCTCCTGCAAAAGGACGCCGATGTCGATTCGCTGCTGCGGGAGATTTCCTTCTGCCGAGAAAAAGCCGCCGCCTTCCTCGAGGACTGCCTCGCCGAGATCCCCTGGGATGAGTATCGGGTCGTTGGCTTCTCCTCGCAATTCCACCAACAGGTTGCCTCCCTGGTCCTGGCCCGGCGCCTGAAAGAACGATATCCCAAGCTCGCCGTCGTCTTCGGGGGGGCGAATTGCCGGGCCGAGATGGGGGAGGCGCTGTTTCGCAGCTTTCCCTTTCTTGACGCCGTCTGCACAGGGGAAGGCGACGCGGTCTTCCCGGAATATGTCGCCTGTTTGCTCGACGGGTTGCCTCCGCGAACGGTCCCCGGTCTGCTCTGCCGCGGAACGGAAAGCGCCGGAGTCGGTCGGGCCCCGACCTGCCGGGATCTGGACGAGCTCCCGATCCCCGATTTCGACGACTTCTTCGACCAACGGCGGCGATTCAGCGACCC
>JAPKZJ010000080.1 GCA_026393855.1 Candidatus Aminicenantes bacterium | reverse complement strand
TCCTGATCGGGTCCGCCGGCTTCGTGCGCCGGTTCGAAGCCGGCCGCTTTCACCTGACCCGCCTGCGCGACTACGGGCGCGACATCCTGCGGCCCAAGTCGCTTCTCTTCCTGGTCTTCGTCTTCTTCCTGGGCCTGCACTGGGCCGTCGAGGGCACGGTTTACGCGCCTTTCCTGGAGCAGCGCTACGGCCTGTCGACGCTGGCCTCCGCGCTCTACATGGGGGCGGGCCTGCTCTTCCTCCCGATCGGGGCGATCCTGGTCGGCCGCCGCAAGTTCGAACTGGCCGCCAACCGCAAGCTGGTCCTGGCCGGGATGGCCCTTTCAGGGGCGGGCTTGGTGCTGATGACGTTCGGCTCGGTCTGGGTCTCGTTCGGCTTCCGCGCCCTGCACGACTTCGGCGACGGGGCCATGGGTGCCCTCGTGGTGCTCTACATCTCGCGCCTGTTCGAGCGCAAGAGCGTCGGCGGCAGCGCGGCCCTGGTCCTGGCCGTCGAGCTCTTGGCCAAAATGCTGGGGGCCGCGCTCCTGACGCCGCTGGGCTTTCGCTACGGCCTGCAGTGGCCGTTCTGGATCGCCGGCGGGCTTCTCCTGGCCAACGCCGCCTACGGGGCGGTTATTTTCCGGCGGATCGAATACTGAGACCATGAAGTTGTTTGCTGTCGTCCCGAGCCCTGCGTGGGGACCTCGCCTTCGGGACGCCAGGAGACTGCCTGTCGTCCCGAGTGCCGCCGAAGGCGGTACGTGGGGATCTCGCTTTCTAAGAGATCCCCGAGGATCTGCTACGCAGATCCTCGGGAAGACGGATAAATCACCATGCTTTCGGATAGATCCCCACGCCCTCGCTTCGCGAGCGCTCGGGATGACGAATATGCCATTCGTCCTCCTTGGGATGACGAGCTTGCCATACGTCCTCCCCGGGATGACGAGCTTGCCATACGTCCTCCTCGGGACGAGAGGTCCCCACGCCCCGTCTACGACGGGGCTCGGGAAGACGGAAATAAACAGAATCGGGGATCCTGGTACACTAACATGATCGCGACCGAGGGACGGGATTTCGACATCATTCTCGTCTCGGGCGAGCCCTATGTCGATCATCCCTTGTCGGCCGCGGGAGTTATCGCCCGCGTTTTGGATGCGGCCGGATATAGCGTCGGGATCATCGAACGCCCGCGCTGGGCAGACGACGCGGACTTCGCCCGCCTGGGCCGGCCGAGGCTTTATTTCGGGCTGACCTCGGGCTCGATCGACAGCATGCTGGTCAACTACACGCCGCTCAAGCGGCGGCGCGAGAAGGACGAGCACGCTCCCCACGCCTCCGGCATGCCCGACCGGGCCCTGCTCGTCTATGCCAACCGGGTTCGCTCGGCCTTCCCGGGCGTCCCGATCGTGCTGGGCGGCATCGAGGCCTCTTTGCGGCGTTTCGCGCATTACGATTACTGGGGCAATGACGTGCGGCGCGGCCTGCTTCTCGACTCGCGGGCCGATATCCTCGTCTACGGTCCCGGCGAAAGACAGGCCGTCGAGATCGCCCGCCGGCTGGACCGGGCCGAGGATCTGGCCGGAATCCCGGGGACGTGCGTTATCCGCCGCGAGATGCCCTTGGGATTCGAGGACATCCCGTCCTACGAGGCCGTCAAGGTTGATCCCGACGCTTTCTGCCGGGCCCAAAACGCCTTCTCCATCCGCAAAGCCCTGGCCCAGCGCCACGCCGAGCGCTTCGTCCTGCAATACCCCGCGCCCGAGACGGCGCCGGCCGATCTGGATCGGATTTACGGCCTGCCGTTCTCGCGCCTCGTCCCGGAGCATTTTCCCGAGTTCCGGATGGCCCAATTCTCCGTCGTTACACACCGCGGCTGCATCGGCGGCTGCTCGTTCTGCTCGTTGGCCCTGCACCAGGGCGATCGCATCGTGTCGCGGAGCGAGGGCTCGATTTTAAACGAGATTCGGCGCTTAATCGCCCACCCCGACTTCAAGGGCTTCATCGATGACCTGGGTGGCCCCTCGGCCAACATGTACGGCATGGACTGCCTCGCGCCATGCCCGGACGCAGGCTGCCTGACCTGCGGCACGCTCGACCGCGGCCACAAGCGGCTGATCGGATTAATGCGCCGGGCCCGTGCCATCCCCGGCGTCAAGAAGATCTTTGTTCGTTCCGGGGTTCGCTATGATCTGGCCTTGGAGAGCGAGGAGTACATCCGAGAGCTGAGCGAGCATCATATCTCCGGCCTGCTTAAGATCGCCCCGGAGCATGTCTCGTCCAAGGTGCTGGCCCTGATGAACAAGGACGGCGGACGCTTCGAGGAGTTCCGCCGGCTCTTCCGTTCGCTGAACAAGGCCGAGCGGCGCCATCTGAAATACTATTACATGGTCGCCCATCCCGGCTGCGGCGAGGACGAAGCCCGCGAGCTGGCCGCCGAAGTGAAGCGGCTGGAGCGGGAAGGGGAGAAGCCGGTCGAGGGCGTCCAAATCTTCACTCCGACCCCGATGACCCGTTCGACCTGCATGTACCACACCGGCCGCGACCCGATCACGGGGGAGGCGGTTTTCGTCCCCCGCACGTTCGTCGAAAAGAAGGCCCAGAAGCGGATGCTGCTGGACTAGTCCGGCCGAATGCGGATAATACTAGGGAAACGAGGAGAGATGCCATGAAATCCAAAGCCCTTAGACTATTGATTCTGGCGATCGTCCTGGCGACGGTGGCCCAGATCGCGACGGCCCAACTGCCCAAGGAGACCGAGGCCCAGAAGGTCCAGCGGATGAAGTGGTGGACCGAGGCCCGCTTTGGGATGTTCATCCATTGGGGGCTCTACGCTCTGCCCGCGCGGCACGAGTGGGTCAAAAACCGCGAGCGGATGACCAACGAGCAGTACCAGAAGTACTTTGAGATTTTCAATCCCGATCTCTACAATCCCAAGGAATGGGCCAGGATGGCCAAGGCCGCCGGCATGAAGTACGTCGTGCTGACCGCCAAACACCACGAGGGATTCTGCCAGTGGGATTCGAAATTCACCGATTACAAGGTAACCAACACGCCCTTCGGCAGGGACGTGATCAAGGAATACGTCGAGGCGTTTCGATCTGAAGGGCTGAAGGTCGGCTTCTACTATTCGCTCATCGACTGGCACCACCCCGATTACACGATCGACCGTGTCCACCCTCAGCGCGCCGAGAGCGACGCGGACTACGAGAAGATGAACAAGGGTAAGGACATGGCCAAGTACCGCGAGTACATCAAGAACCAGGTCCGCGAGCTGCTGACGAACTACGGCGAGATCAGCATCATCTGGTTCGACTTTTCGTTCCCCGGCAAGAACGGCAAGGGTCGGGCCGACTGGGACTCCGAGGGCCTGCTCAAGCTGGCCCGGTCGCTGCAGCCCGGGATCATGGTCGACGACCGGCTGGATCTGACGGATGTGGAAGGGGGCTGGGACTTCACCACGCCCGAACAGGAAAAAGTGGCCAAGTGGCCCGAACGCAACGGCAAGCGCGTGCCTTGGGAGACCTGCCAAACTTTCTCGGGATCATGGGGCTATTACCGCGACGAGGCCACTTGGAAGAGCCCGGCCCAGCTCATCGAGCTGCTTGTCGAGTCGGTGAGCAAGGGCGGCAACCTCTTGCTCAATGTCGGGCCTACGGCGCGCGGGATGTTCGACGAACGGGCCCAGATGAGCCTCAAGGCCATGGGCGAGTGGACGCGGCTCAACGGCCGATCGGTCTACGGCTGCACGGAAGCCCCAGCGGGCATCGTAGCGCCGCCGAACACGCTGCTGACCTACAATCCGGCGACCAACCGGCTCTATGTCCATTTGCTCGTCTATCCGCTGGACACGATCACCCTCCCTGGGATGGCCGGCAAAGTGAAGTACGCCCAGTTCCTGCACGACGCTTCGGAGATAAAGCTTAACGCCGGCCGGGGTGAGAGCGCCGGGAACCTCTCGCTCGAGCTTCCCGTCCGCAAGCCTCCGGTCGAGATCCCCGTGATAGAGATCTATTTGAAGTAAGCCACGGGGCTCGAGCTGGGAAGAAAGCCCGGCAGCGAAGGGTGCGGCATGGTGACACAATCGGCGGAAAAAGCGCCCTCCATCGCCGAACTGTCGGCTGCCGACTTGGAATCAGGGTTGAGCCAAGCCGAAGTCGCGGCGCGACTGGCCCGATTTGGTCCCAATGAGGTCGCTGAAGAAAAAAAACATCCCGTTCGGCTTTTCCTAAAGAAATTCTGGGGTCTGACGGCTTGGATGCTCGAGGGCATCATCCTGCTATCTTGGATCCTGGGCAAAACCGCGGATGCGGCCGTCGTCGCGGGTCTCATGGTTATGAACGCGATCGTCGGATTTCTGGAGGAGCAAAAGGCCTCGCGCACGGTCGAGGAGCTGAAGACCAAGCTGCGGATCGTAGTCCGAGTGCTGCGGGACGGCATCTGGACGATCATTCCCGCGAGAGAGCTTGTTCCGGGCGACGTCGTGAGGGTCAGGGCCGGCGACCTGCTCCCGGCGGATATCGAAATCGGCCGCGGGACCGTCACCGTGGATCAATCCGCGCTGACCGGCGAATCCCTGGCCCTTGAGAGACAGGCCGGGGGATCGCTTTATGCGGGCTCGGTGATCAAAAGAGGGGAAGCGACGGGCATTGTCCTCCGTACGGGCGCGACGACGGAATTCGGAAAGACCATCCAGCTTGTCCAGATGGCGCGTCCCAAGCTGCATTTGGAAGAGGTCGTCGCCGGACTCGTGAAGCGCCTGCTGGCGATCATCGGAGGCCTGGTCGCTCTGACCCTGGTCGTCTCGCTGATCAGAGGGTTCCCGCTCTTCGAGATCCTGCCCTTGCTGCTGGTCCTCCTTTTATCGGCGATTCCCGTCGCGTTGCCTGTCATGTTCACGGTCAGCATGGCCGTCGGGGCCCGCGAGTTGGCCGGGCAGAGCGTCCTGATCACCCGCTTGAGCGCCGCCGAGGATGCCGCGACCATGGATGTTCTGTGCCTGGACAAGACCGGAACGCTTACGCTCAACGAGATTGTTCTCGCCCGCGTCGTTCCCTGGGGATCGTTTGCCGAGGAGGACGTCCTGCTCTACGGCGCGCTTGCCTCGCAGGCGGCCAACCAGGATCCGTTGGACCTGGCGTTCCTGAAGCGGGCCGGCGAGAAGGCGCTGCCGCTTTCGTCCTACGCCAGGGATCGATTTGTTCCGTTCAGCCCGCAGACTCGGAAGACCGAAGCCGATATCCGGAAAGACGGGCGAGCTTTCCGGGTCATGAAGGGGGCGGTGGCCGTAATCGCCGAAGCCTGCGGGCTGGATCCGGATGCGCTCCGGGAATTGGAAGCGCAGACCGGGGCTTGGGCGATCCAAGGTTTCAAAACGCTGGCGGTGGCTATGATCACCGAGTCCAAGCCGGCCTTTGTCGGCTGGGTCGTCCTCGGCGACGGCCTTCGCCCCGACTCGACAGCCCTGATCCGGGAGCTTCGGGCCCTGGGCCTTTCGGTTAAAATGTTGACTGGCGACGCCTGGCCGATCGCTCGCGAGATCGCCCGCCAGGTCGGTATCGGCGATCGTATTTCCCGAATGTCGGAGCTCAAAGCCCTGCTGACGAGCGATCGCGCCGCGGCCCTAAAGGCGATCGAGAGAAGCGACGGCTTCGCCGAAGTCTACCCGGAAGACAAATACCTCATCGTGCAGAGCCTGCAGGCCGGCGGGCACGTCGTCGGCATGACCGGCGACGGCGTCAACGACGCGCCCGCCCTCAAGCAGGCCGAGGTCGGGATCGCCGTAAACAGCGCCACGGATATCGCCAAAGCCTCGGCCAGCGTGGTGTTGACTAGCCCGGGCCTGTCGGGGATCGTCGAGCTGGTCAAGAACGGCCGCCGGGTCTATCAGAGGATCAGCACCTGGGTTCTGAACAAGATCCAGAGGACCATTCTTAAGGCATCCTTCGTTGTGGGCGTCTTTCTGGTCACTGGCGATTTCGTCATTTCCGCCTTCGCCATGGTCTTGCTTTTACTGATGACCGATTTCGTCAAGATCTCCCTGTCGACCGACCGGGTCCGCTGGTCGCGCCTGCCCGAGACGTGGCGCATCGGGAAGCTCGTGAAAGCCGCGTCTGATTTGGGGATCGCCATGGCCTTGGAGGCCCTCGCGCTGTTGGCCTTGGGACTGAAGCTCTGGGGGCTGCGGCTCTCCGACCCCGTGGTCCGCACGTTCAGCTTCGAGATTCTTCTCTTCTCGGCCCTGGCTTCGATCTTCGTCATCCGCGAGCGCCGGCACTTCTGGAGCTCCGCTCCCAGCCGGACGCTGGGGGGCATCATCGCCGTGGATGCGCTGGTCGGCATCCTGATCGCGCTGGTCGGCATCCCCGGTCAGCTGCCTCCTCTGCCGCCGGCGATGATCGGCTTGGCGGTCGGTTTCAGCGCTGTATCCGCGCTCGGGCTGAACGACTTCCTGAAAGTGCGGCTCCTGCGCAAGATGGGTATTGTCTAGCGCCTTACTGCGGCGCGCTATTTTTCCGATCTAGTCATTCTGTTAAGATAGATTCGACAGGCTCATCCCCTTGCGGGAGTTGAAGCGTCGGAATCATGTGGCCGATTGACGTTCTGCCCAATCATCTCGAGATTATTCTGGGCATACTCGAGAAATTCGTCCCGGGGCCGGAAGTCCGGGCTTTCGGCTCGCGGGTGACGGGGAAAGCCCGCCGCCATTCGGATCTGGATCTAGCCATCATGACCGAGCGGCCGCTCGATGTGGCGGTGCTGGCCGGAATGAACGCGGCCTTTTCCGAATCCGATCTGCCGTTCACCTTGGATATTCTCGATTGGGCGGTCCTCGAAGAGCACGTTCGCAGCTTCATTTGCGAGGGATCCGTCATCATTCGCGAGGCGACGGAGCGGCTTTAGATTCGGCGGATTCGTCTTGCTTACGGCAGGCGATCGGCAACAATCCCGTATTTGACGACGGTAAACTCGTCGTCTTCCGTCGCCTTGATGGCCCAGAATCCGCCTGCCCAGGGCAGCAGCCGGGAGGGGAATACTCCATCCCTGACCAGGACATGGCCCAAGAAACGCCCGGCTCCGTCGAAAATGTCGAATCGGAGGCCTTCCTTCTCCACCGCTGGTCCGGACAGGCGAACCCAGATGCGGCCTTGGGCATCAACCAATAGACGGGTGAATGGCGGCTTGAATTTCGGGAACTCCGTATTCTTGATCGTGAATTCGTCGGCGCCTTTATGCAGGACCGGGGGGCCTCCGCCGTCTTGCGTCATATAGGAGATCCCGGCGAAAAAGACCTTCTTATCCTCAGTCGTGACTGCGACGGGTGTTGTGGCGTGTGAGAACGAGCCGATCTTGCCTTTGTCGGGGTCATAAAGCTCGATCTCATAGCTTGCCGAATAGCCGACGGCGATTCGACCGTCCGGCAAGATGTCCCAAGAGAAATTGGCGACGAATGGGATCGGCAAGCCCCTGGATGCCGGCTCCGAGACGTATTTGTAGCGCCGAATCTCGCGCCGGTATACGGTTTTCAGGAATGCAAAATCGGCCGAGTACAGATCGAGGAGCGTTTCCTCCTTGCGGCTTGGACTTTGGTAATCGACGAGGTTCTTCTCGACTAGGAATCGGCCGTCCGGCAAAGCCCGCATCTTCTGCCAGGATCGGCCCTTCTCGGCAGTCATCGTACGAAGGTATACCCCTTCCGCGTCAAAGACGGTGATCCGGCTGTTCTCCGAAGCGTAGAGCCGGCCATGCGAGAACTCGACTTCGAAAAGATATTGGAACTCGCCCGGCCCTTGGCCCTTGCGGCCGATCGTCTTGAGATAGACGCCCGCCTTATCGAATACCTTGATATTGTTTTCTTTAGAATCGCTGATGTGGATGCGGCCCTTGTCGTCCACTGCGACATCGGTTGGCCAGGAGAAGACGGCCTTTCCGCCCATGGCCTCGTCCGTGATGGTGACGAGCGGAACGAAGCGGACCTTGCCCGTCTTGAAGACGTCGTTGGTGACGGGCTTCTGCCCGAGGATCCCGCTGCTTGCAGCCGTCAGCGCCGCGGCGAGGAACGCCGATGCGAAAAGAGGCGCTAGATATCGGGACTTCATGTTAAGCCCCCCGTTCTAGCGTTCCTTTTCCAGCTCGACAAGGCACCCGTCGTCGGATACGTGCCGCAGACGATAGAGGGCTCCGCCGATCGGGATATGCGACGTCCCTTCGTGGATTTGAACCCATTCGCCGCCCCGCAGAGTTTTCAGCTTGAGAAATCCGGGCGCAGTCGTGTCGAACTCGTTGAAGTAGAAATCACCGGTCAGATCGGCCGTTTCGAGGGCATATTCCGTTCCGTCGACGACGAATGATCCCGAGAGGAATTGGATGATGCCCTCAACAAAGATCTCGGGCCAGACACCAGGTGCGGCCGGCTTGGCTTGGAAGGTCAGAGGAAAGCCGGCCATGCCTCCGTTGGCATAGGGGAGGCGGACATCATCGACCGTCGTCTTGAATTCTTCCGTGCCGATCTTCTTGGCATCGGGCGGGATACGAAGCAGATACTCTTTTTCTCCGTTCAGATCGAAGTTGTGGTCGGCGTCGACGATCAGTCGAACCTGACCGGGCTGCGGGCCCAGCGAGGCCACAAGCGCCTTGCCGTTCGTCAATATGCCGACCCGGGCATCCTTGGGCGTGTCGGGAGGCATCTTGAGCTTTCCGGATGCGACAAGCTCCTTGACCCGCGGGCCGACGAAATCGACTGCGTTGAGGGGCTGCGTCTGCGGCTTGGCGCCGTATTGGCGGCCGAGAGGCACAAACAACGTGTTGCCCGGCCCGGCCGGATCGTCGAAATGGGCGTCCAGGTACCTGCACATCTTGTCGAAATCGTTGGTGGCGTATCGGGAGATCCCCTCCTCGTCGATGGCCACATAGATCGGGAACGACATCGGGTGCTCGGGCAGCCGGCCGTAGATCTGGTAGGCGGGGATATAGGCGCCCTTGCCCTCGACGACCTGCCGCCACGTCAGTCCGTTGTCGGCGATGACCTTGCGGGCCTGCTCCACCCGTGACGCTTCATCGATGTTGATGCCGAGCGCGACGAACGGCTTGCCGGCGAGCGAGTCGAGCTTCTTCTTGATCGAGGGAAACTTGGCGATGCAGGGCTTGCACCAGACGTACCAGAAGTCCAGCAGGAGGACTTTGCCCCGGTAGTCCGAGAGCCGGAAGACCTGGCCGGCCGCATCGGTCATCTCGAAGTCGGGGGCGGGCTTGCCCAGGAGGGTCGGCACCAGGCCGCTGGGAGCGAATTCCATCCAGCTGCCGTCCTCAGCGAAGTCCTGGACTTTGTAGAGGGCTTTTTCGAACGGGAACAGCTCGAAGAAGCGTAGCCCGTTGGCCGGGGCGGAAACGCTTTTGTCCTTGAGCACAAAATCCACGTTGGACATCTTCTCGCGCACGAAACGGCCCCGTGCGTCGCCGTCGAAAAGCTCGAGCGAATAGTCGCGGCCTTGGCGGCTGAATTCGCCCCTATAGACGTAGTCGGAGGCGAAGTAGATGACGTCCTCGATCTTTCCGTCCCGGCCCTGGCGCTGGTGGTACCAGATCCGATAGGGCAGGCTTGCGCTGTGCGGTGCGGCGCCTCCGAACCGGCGGACGATGGCGACGATCGTCGCTTGCTCCATCCCCTCGACTGCCGGAAGCTCAATCCAGGAGTTGTTGGTCAAATCGAGGTCGGTATCTACATCCAGAAGCAGCCGGATCCGCGTGGCGTCCGGCGCTTTTTGCTTTAGGATATAGAGGGGGCCGGCTTCGTATCCCAAGACGGCCCCCTCGGGGAGCGGCGAGGGGAGCTTGACGGGATATTCCTTCACGGTTTTGGCCACGGCCTCGGGATCGAAGACGAATCCGCCGAAAGCCCACGGCTTGACGCCGTCTACGCGACGCAGGTTGACCCGGAAACCGTCCGTGGATTTCTGTCCCGCCGGAGGAGTCTGCGGGGCGACGAGCCCCGCGCAGAGCAGGCTGAGCAGAATTTTCGCGATCGTTTTCATGGTCCCCCCTATCATTCAATCGAAAACCACAAGCACATTATCTCCGACGGTATCGTTGTAGGCAAGCGAAGTTCGGCGTGAGAAAACGACCCTGCATGTCGAACTTGGCCGACAAAATGCGCCGGGTTGATATTTCATCGCAAGGCTTCGATCCCGTACTTGACGGCGCTCCAATTACCGTCTGGGTTCACCTCGAGCGTCCAGAATCCCTCCGAGACGGGAGCCATGCTGTAGGGGAAAAGCCCTCCCGTGATCACGACGGTTCCGATAAAGCGCCCCGAACGATCGAAGACATCCATCAAGGGGCCGTCTTTTTGGATCGCCGGAGCGGAGCGCCGGACCCAGATGCGGCCTTGGGCGTCCGCCCGAATACTGTCGAAGGCAGGCTTGAACTTGGGGAATTCGGTGTTCTTGACGATATAGTCCGGGGCGCCCTTTTTGACGCCGGAAGAGCGGCTGCCGTCGTCGCCGATTATGGTTGCGTTGATGGTCATCTTCTCGAAATGGGCTTTCTTATCCGCGGCTGAGACCTCGACTGGTTCATAGGTGTGTTCAAACGAGGCGACCTGGCCCTTATCCGGATCGTGAATCTCGATTCCGTAACGATCCGAGTAGCCGACGACGATCTTTCCGTCCGGGAGAACGGCCCAATGCACATTGGCCGCGAATGGGATGGGGATGTTGGCCGTGATCGGATCTCTGATGAACTTGTTTCGCCTGATCTCATGTTTATAGATGGTCTTAATGAACGCGAGGTCGGCCGAGTGAAGATCGAGAACGAACCCCTGCGGCGCGCTTAGGTCCTGGCGATTGATCAGTTCTTTTTGGACGAGAATCCGGCCGTCCGGGAGAGCCGCCATGGACCGCCAGACGAAAGGGCCTTCCTCCGGGACGGATTTCAAGAACTTCCCTTCGGCGTCGAAGATGGTCGTACGCTTGCTGATAAGCTCTCGGACGAAAAGACGGCCGCGGCTGAATTCGCTCTCCCAAAGAAAAGTGAATTCGCCCGGCCCTTGGCCGGTGCGGCCGATCGTCTTCACGAAGGCACCCGATGCGTCGAAGACCTTGATGTCGTTGGCCTTGCCGTCGCTGACGTAGATGCGGCCCTTGTCATCTATGGCGAGGTCGTTCGGCTGGGAGAAGAACGCCTTTCCGGCCATGGCTTCGTCCGTGATGGTCAGCAGGGGGACGAAGCGGATCTTGCCCGTTTTGAAGACGTCGTCGGTGACGGGCTTTTGGCCTATTGTACCGGCGCTTGCCACAGTTAGTGTCGCGTTAAGCAGGAGGATCAGAAAAAATGACGATTTCTTTTGAGATTTCATGTTACCCCCCCCTTGGCGTGTGCGTTCCCTGCTCACGTCATCTCATGCTACGCCGGCGGGCGGTCTTTGTTCCATCTCCCCCCCCCGGCGACCCTCGGATTTTAACACACGCCCGGCATCATTCGAAGGGGTCTATGCTCCACTGCCGCCGCTCTCGATCAGGCTTTCAGGACCGCGAATCCGTGTTCCATGAAGTGTTCGTCGAAGGCGAAGGCCGTCTCGATCGATCGGCTACGCATCACCTCGAAGCTTGCACAATCGACTAAGCTCAGCGTTTTGCGCCCAGCCGTCCGGAACGCCCCTTCCGCTCGACGATGAAGATCCTCGTCGATCCAATGGACTCGGACGACTCCCGGCAGCGAAACGAGGAACGCCTCCGCGGCTTTGAAACCGAATCGTCTTTGGATCAGGGAAACCGTCTCCACGACGATATAATTGTGAGTGTGCATCTCCGTTTGAGCTTCGAGGAGTCTCGCCCAGATCCGTCCGGCTTCCCCGTGATGCGAATCGGAAATGCTGAGCAGGGCAAAGAAAGCGGACGTATCGATGAACACACTCACGGCTTCCGTCCGAGGTAGGCTTCTTCGAGATAAGCGTCGTGGTTTTCGGCTATGTCGTCGAAATCCGAATGGCCGATACCAACAATGGCTAGGGCCCTCTTCTTCCGCTCTTCCCAGGAGGGCTCGCCCTTTTCGCGGATCAGACCGTCGACGGCGCGCCGGATCCATTCGGCCATCGATCCGCCCTTCTCAGCGGAGAGACTCTTCAAGCCGGCAGCTTGCTCGTCTGTGAGCTGGATCTGGGTTCGAATCATGCGGGGCTTCTCTTTCTTCACTCTCATGGACGCAACCTCGAATTGAATTTCTCAGTCGATCTTTTCTATTATAGTATTAATATAAAGTGATTACAAACATTGAAATCTGTTATCGCTATTAATGCGCAGACAAAGAAATTTTTGGGCTAAATAGAAAAACTGCTCTTTTGATATATCTTATTGTCGCATTTACCTATCTTTGGCCGCTGCGTTCTGTTAAAATACTGTCTTCCCCCAAGAAAGTGAGTAAAAATGTCTGCTATCAATATTTTGCCTAGAAATCTGGAAACAGTGATGGGTGTGCTCGAGAAGTTTGTCCCCGGGACCGACGTGCGTGCTTTCGGCCAGCGGGTCTGCGGAACTGCCCGCCGCCACTCCGACCTGGAACTGGTCATCATGACCAAGCAGCCCCTCGAAGCGCCCCTTCTGGCCGATCTCAAGGCGGCTTTTATGGCCTCCTCTTTGCCGTTCTCCGTCGTCGCCCTCGATTGGGCGGCGCTCGAGGATCGTACCCGTCGCGATATCGAGGTGGAATCGGTCCTTATCCGGAAAGCCGCGCTCCCGGCCTGATCTAAGCGTCTCTCAACGAACGTAGGCCGCGGCGTTTTTATCGAACCAGATAAGAAACGTCAGAACATCGGCCGGCATGCCGCCCTTGAATTCCCCCTCGAACATTCTGACATGATCAGCCTCCGCGGCTCCGGCTTCCGTGAGCGGCAGATTGCACTTGATCGCGGGGCGCTGCCGGATTCTGATGAACAGCTTCTTAGTCCTTGCGTCGGGAACTTGTACGGATACCTTCAGCCTAAAGCCCGGGTCCGTCTCCCACGCTTTGGCCGGGTAGAGCAGATAATCGAATCCGGTCACCCCTTTTTTCGGCCAGGCAGCGAAATAGCCGTTGTTTCTTTCGTCGATGAACAAGCGCTGGCCGTAGGTCACGACGAGTCGGCTTCGGCCGGGCGGCAAAACAACCTCAAAATCCGCCGCCGAGGGCTCGTCCGCTTTCGCTTCTTCCAGCGTGCGGGCGAAAGCTTCGCTCCAAGGCGGCCCGCCGGCGTCTTTTTCCACGAACGCCCGCAACCGGCCGAGGAAATCCTTATAGAAGCCGGGTAAAAACGCGCTTCGATGCCGGGCCATGAGCACAACGCACTCGGCCAACTCATCGGGCGCCGTTTTGACCACGGCACTTACGGCTTTCCCGTTCAGCTCGACGGACAGGCCGGAGATATCGACCGCGAGGAAACGCAGCGGCACTGCTGCCGGACCGGCGCCCGCGTTCTCGATCTCGTAGACGACTCGGAATCGGACCGGGCTCTTATAATCCGTGTAGGACAGATCGAGCTCGGGAAATACGGCCTCGAGCCGCTCTCCCATCAGTCGCAGCTTGGCGGCAGCGGGGGCCGTCATGAGGCTTCCACTCATAACCCCGTCAACCTTCCTGGCCATCCGCAGATTCGCTGCGGCCGGCAGCGCGATTGCGGCTGTCATAAACAGAAGCAGGGCTGGTGTTTTCTTCTTCACGGCGACTTCCTCTTCCTTCCGTCCGTTGGTTCATTATACCATCCATAAAGCGGTATTCCGGCGGCGAGCCTAAACATGCCGGCCTTCCGCGGCGTATTCTTAATAGGAGTCCCGGCATGAAAATACCCGCCCCCGTCGCGATGCTCCCGCTCGTGCTCTCGCTGGCGTTGTGCCTTCCCGTCCCTTTGCCCGCGCAAAGCCAGGCCGATCTTGTCAAAACCGGTCGAGTCCAGCTTGTGGCCGAGGCCCGCGTCTCGGACGACGGCCTGCCCGAGGGCGTGCTCTTTCAGAACCCGCGCTGCCTGGCCGTAGACGCCAAGGGGAATGTCTACGTGTCGGACATGGACGCCAACCACATTAAAGTTTTCGGCCCTGACGGCAAGTTCCGGGCCGTCATCGGCCGCGCCGGCCAGGGCCCCGGCGAGATGCAGGGACCCACGCACTTGGTCGTCTCGGGCGACAAGCTTGTCGTCTGGGAGGTTATGAACCGGCGCTTCTCGATCCTCGGCTTGGACGGGAAGTTCATCAAGATCGCGCCGGCCGTGCACGGCGGCATGGGCGAACTGCAGGCTTTGCATGTTTTGGCCGACGGCCGATTCGTCGCCGTCGTCGAGCGGGGCCTTCCCGACAATTTCCAGGGCCGCTTGCCCGACGAGCGGGACGAGGCCGTGGTTCTTCTCTCGGCCGAGCTGGCGCCTGTCTCCACGATCTTCGAGCGCAAGATCCGTAACCGGGCCTGGACCCGCCACCCGGAGACCAACGGCTTGATCCAGATCGGCTTTCCCTACCATCCGGGTTTGCGGGCCGATGTCTCGCCCGACGGGACGATCGCGGCCGGCACGGCCCAGGCCTATGAGATCGAGCTCCTCGATCCCGACAAGGGCAGCAAGGCCGTCATCAAGCGTGCTTTCCAGCCGATCAAGCTCGAGAATCGCGACAAGGAAGCCCATTTCGGCCAATTCAGGATGAACGTCTTCGCCGAAGGGCGGAAGTCGGTGGTTTTCAAGGCGCCCGATTATGTGCGGCAGTTCACCGAATTTCCCGACGCTCTGCCGCCCTACCGGGGCATGATCTACGACGGGCGTGGCCGGCTCTGGGTCCAGTTGTTCACGGGCGACCGGGCCAACAACGTCTTCGACGTCTTCTCGCCGAAAGGGGAGTACCTCAACCGCGTCGTATTGGAAGGCACGGCCATCGATACGACCTTCACGTCGCCTTACGAAAAAGCCTTCGTCGGCGATCTCCTCTGGCGGATCGAGAAGGACGAGGACGGCTACGCCACGCTGGTCAAATATCGGCTGACGCCGGCGAAGTGAGCGACTAGTTGATCGGTATCTATCTTTGTAGGATAATTATTATCAGGTAATTAGATGTCATTCACAGCGGTTTTCCAAAAAGTCCCCGAAGGCTATATCGGTTTCGTTGAAGAACTTCCCGGAGCCAATACCCAAGGTGCGACTCTCAAAGAGACACGCGAGAATCTGAAAGAGGCTATCCGGCTTATTTTGGAATCCAATCGCGTTCTTGCAGAGCGGGAAATCGTGGGCAAAGACGTGGTGCGGGAGAAGCTTGAAATCTCTTTATAATAAAGAGAAAAGCACTCCTTAAACACCTCGAAAAGCGCGGCTGTCTACTCCTAAGGGAAGGCGCGAATCACAGCGTTTTTATTAACGGGAACAATAATAAAATTTCAACAGTCCCACGGCATTCTGAAATAAACGAGATTTTGGCAAGAAAAATCTGCAAGGATCTCGAAATCGAACTTCCTTAATAATCGAGTCATTTCGTCAGCATCTTGGTGTATGTCGCGTTCTGCCGGATCTGGTCGATGGCGTTCTGGGCGAAGATGCCGACGCAGACGCCGTCTTTCCGCTGAATGTTGTTGAAGGCCTGCTCAAACCCGTCCGACGCCGCGAGCCGTCCCGCGCCCAAAATCTTATAAGCGATGACCGGCTTCTTGAGCACGGTCACCGTGGCTTCGGCCAGCTTGCGCTCGGCCGCGCTGTAGTCGCTGGTCTTGGAGGCGTTGTACATGCATTGGTAGTAGAAATCCACCGGGAAACCGCGCCGCTGCAGCTCGGGATGAACCTCGGGCCAGTGGGCCGCGACGCCGACCGGCAGCTTGGCCGCCCGAATATGCTCCACCCAGGCCAGCAGGGTGTCGAACTTGCCGGCCCCGAACTGGTCCTCGACCCGGGCGCCCTGGATGAAGATGGCCTTGGCTCCGGCCTGCACCGAGCGGTCGATTTCGGACAGCATCTGGATCGGATCGCCGTGGCACTGCGAGATCCAGTATTTTAGTTTGCCGCCGTTGGCCGCGTATTTGATCCAGAGCTTGCGCCAGCGCTCGTCCGGGGGGCTGGCCACGGCCGTGACGCCGCACTCGGCCGCCTCGTCCAGGATCTGGGCGATCTTGGCGTCGGTGTGGTAGGTCCGCATCTCCTGGTCGAGCTGGGCGGACTTGTGGGAGTAGCCCCAGAAGGGGTTCGACCCGAGGATGAGGCGCGAGACTTCGAGCGTGCCCAGCTTGATCGAGGGTAGGACGTTGGGAGCCGTTTGGAGCCCCGCGCCCGCCAGATTCTTGGCTGCCAGCGTCGCGCCTGCCGCGGTGCCGATCGCCGCCGCGCCCGTCCTTAGAAAGTCTCTGCGCTTCATGGTGGATTCCCTCCTACTTCGCGAGCCTTTGGCCCGGCATCTTGCGGCCGTTCTGGGTCAGAACCATTCCCGTCACCTTGCCGGCGGCGTCCTTGACGAACTCCACCTGACCGTCCACGACCTTGAGGAAGAACTTCGTTTCCGACTCCGGAAAAATCTCGAACGCCGCCTGGCCCGAGGCTTGGGTCATGAACTTGGCTCCCTGACGGAAGAACTTGATGGAGAACCCCGGAGCCAGCTCGTATTCGCCGACATAGGGGTCGAATATCTTGGGATCAACCGTTATTGCCGTGCGCGTCTCGGGCATCGGCTTGCCCAGGGCGATGGCCGCGATTTTCATGCCATAGGGCTCGGGGGCCCGGGCCGGGATGGCGCTGTTGGTCAGCAGGGTGACGAACAGCTTATCCTCGGGAAACAGTATGCCGTCCGTGCTGAAGCCGTTGATGCCGCCGCCGTGCCGGATCATCCGGTGGCCTTCGTAGTCGCCGATCGACCAGCCGTAGCCGTAGCCCGAGGAGGAGCCGTCCTTGAGCTTGTAGGGCGTCCAGGCCTTTTCCAGCGTCTCGCGCTTGATCAGCTTGCCGGCCAGGAGTGCGTCGTTCCAGGCAGCCAGATCGTCGACGTTGGAGAGCAGCGATCCGGCCGCGTAGGGCTGGGTCATGGACAGGTACTCGGCATTTAAGAACGTGCCGTTCGGGCCAGGGCCGTAGCCGGGGATGCGGCGGGGGATGATCCGGGTCGAGCTGCCGTAATAGGTGTGCTTGAGGCCGAGCGGGTCGAAAAGGTTCTTCTGCAGAAAGGCTTCGTAAGTCAGGCCCGAGACCTTCTCGATGATGGCGCCTAGCAGGATGTAGCCGGAGTTGTTGTAGGCCCACTTCTCGCCCGGCTCGAAGTCGAAGGGCTTGTCCTTGAACAGGGCGATGATCTCGGCCACGGTCATGTCGTTGCGCCAGAGCGGCAGCCATTCATGCTCGACGGTGACCGTCCGGCCCTGCAGCGGGTAATCCGGCAGGAACTTGGTGAGGGGATCGTTCAGGGCGAGCTTGCCCTGTTCCATGAGCATTAAAATAGAAACGGCTGTGAATTGCTTGGTCATCGAGCCGATGCGGAAGACCATGTCGGGCTCGAGGGCGATCCCCAGTTCGAGGTCGGCCGTGCCGTAGGCCTTGCGGGCGAGGGCTTGGCCGTCTTTCTGGATGAGCAGCGCCGCCCCGGGCTCGCCGGCTTTGTAGGCAGGGGAGAGGATGGCGTCGATCCGGGAAAGGAGGACGTCTTGGGCGGCCGGAGCGGGAGGTATGGGCCTGGCGAAAGATAAGGCTGTCAGAAGGACCAGCCCAAACAAAATGGCGGAGGATTTTCTCATGCCGGAATTATACCGACATCCAACCTCCATTTCTAATTGTCGCCGGCGCCGGGCCCCAGCACCTATCTTGTCGCGAAGTTCAATAACGGGATATCGATGCTGACCATGCCCAGGATCCGCCAGGATTTCTGACGAATATCGGTAATAAGGGATCCGGTTTGGGGGTCGGTCGTTATGGACCGCAATTCCGGCCCCAATCGAGTCCCGAGGCCTAGCGATATCGGGCTGTGGGCCAAGCCCCAAATAAAGAACAAGCCCGGCGAAAAAATGTTTTTTAACGAAAAATCGGGGGCTTGGTTCTCAAGGCTTGTGAAGCGATAAGCGACCAGCGCGCCGGGATCAATCAATGACGCAAATAGGCTGATTGAAGCGCCGGAACGACACCCGTGGCTCACCGCGATTCCGATCGGCGCGCAAACGGACAGCATTCCGTGCCTCGAGTTTTTGTTTAAGGCAAAGCCTCCCTCCTCTTTCCGAATAGACAGCCACTCCCATTCCGGAGCCAAGCCGACAAAGGCGTTTAAGGATACGTTGAAGCTTGAATTTCTTTTAACCGAATAGCTGCCCGATGGGAGAGCGACCGATTCGATCGCTTTCCTCATCTCATCCGAATCAGACGCATTGGCCATCGCCGCGATAAAAGAGCCGTAACGAAAGAGGGTCAGGCTGAGGGATTGGCGGATCGGCTCGAGTGCGCTAGCCGATGGGGGGGGGCTCTCGCGGATAACGAAATTCATCGAAGCATTCCAAATATTGACGATGTTGAAGAGCGCCAGCCCATATTCTTTTTGGGAAACGCCGATATAGAGGCCCTTGAGCGAGGTCAGAAATGATCGTCCCAATTCGGTATGCCGACGCATCTGATCGAGTACGGTCAGGGCTTTGGCGTTGCTCGCGCCGATTTTTTCCTGCACGAAATCAACAAGGTCAAAGCCGCTGGTGCATAATTTCAAATATGCGTCCGCATACGCGAAGCCGAGCGAAGGCTTTGGGTCATCCGAATTCTCGATTTTATCTTGAATATTCTTCGAGGCAAGCTCCAGCTCGCCGATGGCGTTGCCG
>JAPKZJ010000079.1 GCA_026393855.1 Candidatus Aminicenantes bacterium | reverse complement strand
GAGTACGTCCATCTCAAGGCCTTGGGGAGTCCTTCCGTTATCCGTCATAAGCTGCATACCGATGCGGATTTCGGGGCTTTCGTTCAAGCCTATTCCGCCTACTTGGCCACGCAGGATGATTTTGTCCAGAGCGCTCTGAAGCTCGCAAAAGTGGGGCCGAGCTGCCTGCTTTGTTTCGAGCGGAAATCCGAATTCTGCCATCGATCGATTGTCGCTCGCCGGATGGCGGAATTGAGCGCGCAAACGATCTCGATCCAAAACCTTTGAAAACGACGGGTTTTAATTTGTAGTCTTGGGCGTGTATTATCCGCCAAAATAACATTGTTTGATCCTTGATCGAGGCCGAGACTACAGGCCGGATTTCTTCTTTAATTCTTTGTCGATTTCGGAGGCCGTCTTCCTGTCGATTCTTTTAAAATCCGATGTGGCTTTCACGCCGGCCTTGGGATGGTCTGCCTTTAACATCCGAAGATAGCTCGACGGCTGGACGGATGCGCCGTGTGCCCGACAATTGTTCCCGATAAGCAAGTCTGAGAAATGCGTTCTTCCGTAAAAGGACAGATGCACATAGAAGTGTCCTCCATGGAAGGATACTTTGGCTTGGCGAAAATGAGAATAATAGCCCCAAGTGGCGTCTATACTATTTAGAGGCCTACAGTTACAGAAATGGCTATGTTGAAAGACATTGTATTGCTAAACCATACAATCGTATGGTATAACAATACGATCATGAGTGTTTTATCAAAGCTGCTATCTTCAAGAACGCGGGCTGAAGTGTTGAAAGTTCTTTTCGGATTGAACCCAAAAGAGATTCACCTCAGGGAGATCACCCGCCGATCGAAGCTGACTATCGGGACCGTCCAGGACGAGATGAAGAAGTTGAAAAGCTTAGATCTGATATCGATTAGGAGAGATGGGAATAGGCTCTACTACCGCGCAAATAGGGATCATCCGTTGTTCTCGATCCTTTGCCAACTGGTCCTTAAAACTGACGGGCTGGCCGAGGGGCTGCGGGAGCGAAGGAGAGGAAACAGCCGGTTCGGACCTTGATCTCTTTATTGTCGGCTCGATCACGCTCCGGGCGTTGACTCCGAAATTATCCGGCTTGGCGGAGGAGATCGGCCGCGAAATCAATCCTTTTGCGATCACGGTTGAAGAGCTGCGCGACCGAATCGAGCGTAAAGACCATTTCGTTAGCCGAGTTTTGGCCTCGCCCAAATTATTTGTTATAGGGGATGAAAATGAGCTTGGCACAATGGGCGGAAAACGGTTGGATTAAGCCCGAACCGAGCTCCGCGCAGGAAATCGCGAATTCATTTTCGATCGTGAATCGAGATCTAAATGATGTGAAAGGCGCGCTATCGGCGGACTGGCGACTTGGGATCGCATATAATGCCGGGCTTAAGTTGGCCATGATACTGTTGAGAGCGGAGGGATATAGGACCGACCGACAGTCCCAACACTACCGGACTATTCACGCCATCCCATTGATTCTTGGAAAAGAGTTTATCGAGGGATCCGAGTATCTCCACGCCTGTCGCAGCAAGAGGAATACAGTTGAATACACTATGGCCGGCGCCGCGACACATTCGGATGCCCAGGAATTAATCGACTTCGTCGTCAAACTGAGAGAAGTCGTTAGAGATTGGCTGAAACGCCTGCATCCGGAACTCTGCTAATCCCGGATATGCCCTAATCGAAGGCGTGCCTATTAAGCTCTCCAATCCGTTTTAATTAGGGCTGGAACAAAATCTTCTTTGCTGAGGGTTCTTGCCCAAGCGAACTGAGCGAGCCTCTCCAATCCGTTTTAATTAGGGCTGGAACAAAATCTTCTTTGCTGAGGGTTCTTGCCCAAGCGAACTGAGCGAGCCAAGGCCGGGTATGGCTTTAGACTTCGATTAATTTGTCCTTATGGAAGAGCACAATCCCTTCTTGATGGGCGAGCTCACGCATGTCTTTTGTAAATCCGCTCCGGGAGAACAGGCAGAACCGTTCCGTCCTCTCGCCGTTGTGCCAATCGACCAGGGGGGCTTTCCTCTTCAGGTCAGTCAAAATATCGGTCCCGATGGGCCGAGCGCTCCACTTGGCTTCGCCGAAGAGGATTTCCTTGCGTTCTTCGTTGATGGCCACCAGGTCGATTTCCTCTTCTCGGTTCCACCACCGGCCGGCGGCGTCCATCGGGAAAAAAAGATCTTCGTGCGCTTGGACGATGTCGACGGCCAGCTTCTCATAATTCTCCGCGACAAGGGCCGGAAAGTCGGCCTCGAGCTGCGGCAGAAGCCGATCGAACCTGCCTTCTTCAATCGCCGTTCGATTCGGCAGGATGTGGCGGAACCAGAACTTGATGAATTGATCCTGGATGCGGTAGAGGCCTTTACGGGATTTGAGGGGCAGGCGTTCTGTGACCGGTACTTCCTTGTGGATCACCTGCAGGTCATCAAGGGTGAAAAGATACCGGTGCAAGATCCCCTTTTCGAGGCCGGTGTCATTGACGATCTCGCCGATCTTGCTTTTTCCGAAGGCGATTGATTTCAGGATGGCGAAATAATTGCGCGGCTCTCGGAGCTCTTCTCGGAGCAGAAACTCGACCTCTCGGGCTAGGAAAGCCTCGGGCGGGAGGACCAGGGAGATGATATTGGCGAGGGCGGAACGACCAGGGTCCAATTGCTTCAAATAACTGGGGTTGCCGCCGGCCAAAGCATAGAGCTCCAGGCACCGGTCGAAAGAAGCCCGGGGATAGAATTTTCTGGCCTCCGCGAAGCGAAACGGCTTCAACTGGATCTGTCCCGTCCGGCGGCCGAAAAGAGGCGACTTTTCGGCCAAAACTTCGCTTTCCATCATGGCGATGCTCGATCCGCAGAGAATGAGGAAAACGGGCGTGTGACTGAGATATTCGTCCCATCCGGCTTGAAAGATCGAAGGCAGGCCCGTCTCCGATTCCGTCAGATAGGGGAATTCATCGATGGCCAGGATGGTTCTCGTTTTGATGTGATCGCGGCCGTACTGGAAAAAGGCGCGCCAATCCGGAAAGCCCGTGTTTTTCAGGAAATCATCCTGAAAGTGTTCGGCGGTCCTATCGGCCAGCCAACGGCGGTTGTCGATGCCGTTGACGCGCTGGCCGAGGAAGTAGATATGGGGCTTGCCCTTGATAAACTGCTTGATGAGCTCCGTTTTTCCGACCCGTCGCTTGCCGTAGATCACCATGAGCCGGGCGTCCAGGCCTTGCCAGGCCTTCGCCAAGGCCGCCAATTCTTTCTCTCGATCGATAAACTCCATAGGCCCTCCCCGTAGATAGTCTACTTGTGAGTAGTCTACTATAAAGTAGACTACAAATCAAGTAAGCAGTTGGGCGGTGCTGCCGTCGCCGCCAGAGCCCGAGGGAAGTTCTGAAATTGGGACTCGATACTTGTAATTCTGCATTTGAAATGCATTATTGCAAGCGATATTTTGTTTAAATATGGAATACGAGGTGGGATTACAGGCCGAATTTTTTCTTTAATTCTCTGTCGATTTCGGCCGCCGTCTTTCTGTCGATTCCCTTGGACCCCAATGAGGTTTTTGCGCCGGCCTTGGGATGGCCTGTCTTCGAAGTCTGAAGGTAGCTTGCCGGCTGGACGGAGGCCCCGTGGGCCCGACAATTGTTCCCGACCTTGTTGTCATTAGAGACGACTACGATTTCGTGATTTTTCGATCTGACTTCCTTGACGAATCGGATGATCTCGTCGTCGGCGCCATGGGCTGCCTGCGAGAAGATGCACCGGATACCGGCCAAACGCTGGTCGCGAGTGCCCGAGAATTGGAGGCTGCCGTCGAAAATGATGACACATTCGGTGGATGGATGACTCGGCCTCCAGGCCGAGATTAAGAGTGCGAGCTTTAATCTCGCGTTCTCCAATCCGGTTTGGAGGCTTGGCGCCAATTCGGGAATCTTGTGGAGGACGTTGTAGCCGTCTATGAGCAAATACTTATTTGTCGGCATGGGTTTGGCCGAAATCCACTCCCCAATCCGTTTTGATCAGGGCCGGAACAAAATCTTCGATGCCGCGGCGGGCGGCCCAGGCGATGATGTCGGGCTGCTTGGCGGCGGCGGTCCCGATAAAGTCGGGATTGACCCGCTTGCCGACGCGCGGCAGGTCCAGCCGGTCTGCGTCCCAGCAGGTCTGAATGGTCGGATCGGGGTGGAATTTCCGATGGGTGTGATACTCGCAGGCGATCGAGAGACGGACGAAGTCCTGGTCGGCCAGATCCAAGCCGGGCCCGCGCAGGGAGGCGGCAAAAAGCGCACCGCGCGCGCCGTGCCTGGGATCCTGGTTTTCGTTCAGGCGCTTGGAGTCGTGGAAGATCGCGAAAAGGCGGACGATGGTCGGATCGGCGCCCGTCGTCTCGGCCAGGCGCAGGCCGATCTCCCAGACCCGGGCCCAATGGGACAAGCCGTGTGCGCCCCACGGGGGCAGGGTGTAGCCGTCGAGCACGGCGCGGACGAGGCGGGGATAATCGGGGATCGGCGCTTCGTTGGCCATGAAGCCATAATATCGCGAACTTGGACGGAAAACTATGGCGGAAAGGCTCGCCAAGGCCCGGTGTTGCCGGTGGCCGATGCTCGAACGGGCCGCGCCTGGCTCTTTGTTTGCAATCAATCTTTGGAGTAAACTCGGGACAAAGGGGGAGTTCGCCGTGTTATCTGTCCCTCACCGACCCGGTGGTCAGGCGATCTAAATGAAGCGTGAAGCGAAGTGAGATATGAATAAAACCGTTGTTTGGCTCGCGGCCATCTTCATTCTGGCGGCGGGAATCTCATCCGCCTTCGGGCAGGACGTCCCCGAGGAGGCCAAGCGGCATTTCGACCGCGGCACGGCCGTCATGAAGACGGCCAAAACGCACGAAGAATATCTATCGGCCATCAAGGAGTTCCAGCAAGCGGCCGATCTCTCAGTTTACTGGCCCATTATCTATTACCATCTCGGAAAGGCGCAGGAGAAAGCCGAACAATACGGCAATGCGGTCTACAGCCTCAAGGAATATCTCCGGCAGGCTCCGGAGGCGAATGACGCCGAAACGGTTGTGAGCCTGATCAAGAAGCTGGAAGCCAGGTTTTACAGCAGCGTGGACGTGAAGGCCAAGGATGAAAACGGCTCGACGGCCCTGCACGTCGCCGCCGAAGCGGGCTACGTGGACGCGGCTGCGATGCTGATCGCCAGAGGCGCCGATGTGAATGCCAGGCACAACGAAGGCTATACGCCGCTGGCCCTGGCCGTTGGTTTTAACAGAATGGAAGTGGCCAAGCTGCTCCTCGCCAAAGGCGCGGACATCGAGGCCAAGGACGCCGAAGGCCGAACGCCGCTTTATCATGCCGTCGTCATCAACCGCATGGGCATGGCCGAGTGGCTGATCTCTAAAGGCGCTGACATCAACGCCAAAGACGCAGACGGCCAAACGCCGCTGGATCGGACCGCCTTTCAGGGGCAAAGGGAAATGGCCGGGCTGTTGATCGCCAAAGGCGCCGATATCAACGCTAGGAACAAGGACGGCGATACGCCGCTGCATCAGGCGGCCGATAGAGGCTGCCAAGATGTAGTCGAGCTGCTGATCGCCAAAGGGGCCGACATTGAGGCCGGGAATAATAACGGAGTTACCCCTCTCTTTGTCGCGAACGATAAGGAAATCGCCGGGCTGCTGATCGCCAAAGGCGCGAACATCAAGGCCAAGAATAAGGACGGTTGCACGCCGCTGCACTTTGCCGCCGGGAATGGCGCAACGGATATCGCTGAGCGGTTGATCGCCCATGGCGCCGATGTAAACGCCAAGGATAATAACGGCCTGACGCCGCTGCTTGAGGGCGTCCGAGTCGGCGAAAAGGGAGTGGTCGAACTGTTGATTGCCAAAGGCGCCGATATAAGCGCCAAGAGCAAAGACGGCAATACGGCCATGATCTATGCCGTCTATAATCGCGACACGGGCGTAGCCGAGCTGCTGATCGCCAAAGGCGCGGATATCAATGCCAAGGATAAGTTCGGCTTCTCGCCGCTGGCGCTGGCCGTCTCTCAAAACAAGAAGGAAATGGCCGATTTATTAAGGAAGCATGGAGCGAAGTGAATTCCGGGCTAGGATAAGCGCGAGAGCCGCGCTAGTCGGCGAGCAGCGTTCCCAGCTTGCCGAGAATCTCGGCGGTGACTGAGGCCGGGAGGGGGGCGATTCTCTCGGCCCGACGGATTCGCCAATCCAGCGATTTGACCTGGTCGGAGAGCGCGACTCCGGTGACGGGCAGGCCTTCGGGGATGACGACCTCCCAGGGATAGCCTTTGATCCGGCTCGTCACGGGACAGAGAAGGGCCAGGCCGACGGCGGCGTTGTAGGACGCGGGGGACAGCACGACGGCGGGACGGCGGCCGGCTTGCTCGTGGCCGGCTTGGGGATTGAGGGAGATCCAGATCAAGTCGCCGCGGCTCGGGACGTACGCGGCGGCTTTCACAACAGTTCCCGTCCCTGGGCGGGCCCGGTCTCCCATTCCTCGTGCGTGTTGGCCTCGGTAACGCCGGCAAGGAGCGCCGAGAGCGTCCATTGCACCGCGGTGGGCTTGATCTCCAAGGCGCCTTCTTTCACTTTCAACTCTATAGACGTATTCTCGGCCACGTTCATCTCATCGGCCATGGTTTTGGGGATTCTGACGGCCAGGCTGTTGCCCCATTTGAGGACTCTGGAAAGCATGAGTTAATCTCCTGTATCTATTATGTAGATACGCCGGCCTATGTCAAGGCCAACTCGCTGCAAAGGCTTGACAAAACGGCGCTCGTGGTAGAGACTTACCACGTCGATTAGCTCGCGATGCCGGGAGGCGCCCATGACCTTCGGTCCCTATGTCAAGGATTTGCGGGAGAAGTGCGGCCTGACGCTGCGGCAGTTCTGCCGGCTAGCCGAGCTGGACGCCAGCAACTGGAGCAAGGTGGAGCGGGGCATCCTGCCGCCGCCGAAAACGAGGCAGCAGATCAACGACGTCGCCAGCGTGCTGGCTGTCCCGAAGGATTCCGAGGCTTATAAAACCATGCTCGATTTGGCCGCCATCAGCCACATGCCGACGGAGCTGCTGGCGAATGATCGGGTCGCCGAAAACATCTCGATCTTCCTGCGGACGGCCCGGAATAAGAAGCCCAAGGCCGGCGAGGTAGCGGAGCTGTTGAAGCTGTTCCGGCAAAAATAGGGGGACGGGCTCGGCAGCCCTCGTTTTTATAGAAACGAGGGCAGTGTACGTAACCCCCGATCCCCGACTCCCCAAATATTCCCGAATTAGGGGGTTATGTATGGTGTCCCCCTAATTATTCTGTCATAATCACGGCAAATAAAGATTCGGCCATCCGGAGGAGAGCATGAAGAAAATCGCCATCTCCGCATTTCTGGGACTCGCCATTGCGGCGGGTGTGGCTGTCGCCCAATCGCCTACCTTTAACATCACTGCTCCGGCCGACGGCGTGCTGATCCGGAGGGGCAACTCCGTGACCGTACAATGGACGCACTCGGCCTATTACGATACGCATCCGGCGCAGCACGGCATTCCCTATGCCAAATCGACCGGGGGCGGCAGTCCCATCGCCCAGATCGCCAATCCCGTCCCCATCGTCAGCGGCCAGTTCGTCTGGGCGGCGGGCCAGAAGTCCGACGGCACATGGCTCCCGCCTGGGACCTACGAGATCACGATCGAAAGCCAGGAATACAACGACTCGACCGGGCCGAACGTCACGATCTTCCTGCTCGACTTCAAGCGCGAATTCCTGCGCCGCAAGATCGAGCTTCCGAAGATTCCCGACTTGCCCCAGGGCTACTTCTTCGACCCGCGGGCCATCGAGCTGGAGATGGAGGGGCTGGAATCGGTGCGCATCGAGCTGGCGCAGAACGGCAAGCGGCTGGCCGACCTGGGCCGGTTCGGCCGGGGCATGTTCGGCTCCGGCCCGGCCAAGATCCAGCTCGACCCGCGCAGCATACAGAATCCGACCGGGTTCGAGCTGCTCGTCTACTCGGCCAGCGGCAAGATGCTCCTCAAGCAGGCGATCGACGTCGCCCTGGCCGGGAAATAGAAGAAAGAATACGGGTACAGTATACGTAAATCCCTATTTCTGCGCGGCTAGGGATTCCGGAAAATAGGGATTTACGTATACTGTACCCCTATTATTAGGGCTGCCGAGCCCGTCCCCCTATTTCTTGTCGCGGGAGCCGATCATGAAAAAAAGAGCGTGTTTCGCGATTGCGGCAATCATCTCCATATTCACCTGCGGCCTTTTAGCCGCCCCTCAAACCAAGCCGATTTCACTGCCGGCCGATCTGAGCCCAACGATCGGCCCGCTCTTTGCCGGCATCGACGGCGCCTTTGTCATTTATGATCTGCAGGCCGGCCAATACGCCCGCTACAACGCCAAGCGCTGCGCCGAGCGCTTGCCCCCGTTTTCGAGCTTCAAGATCGTCAATTCGCTTATCGCCCTGGAAACCGGGGTCGCCAAGGACGCCGATCTGCTGATCCCTTTCGATCCCGCGAAATACCCCGAAAAGGACGAATGGATCAAGAACGGCTTCACCGAATGGCTCCGCGATCATACCCTGCGCTCGGCCTTTAAAAACTCCGTGGTTTGGTACTTCCGGGAGCTGGCCCGGCGGATCGGGCTCGAGAGGATGACTTCGTTCATGGGCAAGATCGGCTACGGGAACGGCGACATCTCGGACGGGCTCGACGTATTCTGGCTGACGGGGAGCCTCAAGATCTCCGCCGACGAGCAGGCGAATTTCCTAGCGCGCCTGTTGCGCGGCGAGCTGGCGTTCTCGCGGCGGACGGTCGACATCGTCAAAGGCATCATGATCAAGGAAACCGGCGACGGGAAGAGCCTGGGCGTCAAGACGGGCGGCGGTTTCTTGGGCGAAAAGGCTTTCGGCTGGTACGTCGGCTTTGTCGAGAAAGACGGCCGCGCCTATACCTTCGCCCTCAACATGGACGGCAAGACATTTGATGAGGTCCGCGCCAAGCGAGGCGTGCTGGCCGCGGAGATTTTGGGCCGCCTCGGGATCCTTTGAAGAAACAGGGGGACAGGCCCTAGCAGCCCCATCATTCGATAGAACGATAGGGCACCATACGGTAATTCCCTATTTCAGCGGATGTCGATATCGAAGTCGATATCGAAGTCCAGGTCGATGTCGAGATCCTCGAGCTTTTTCAGGGCCCGGCGGAGCTGGCGCTTCTCGGATCGGGTCAGGGGGCGATGGCGCTCGCCGTCGAATTCCCGGCCCAGCTTTTCCAGGCCGCGCAGCATCGAGCCCAGGCCGCTGAGGTTCACGTCCAACCGGAAGTTCTTCGGCCCGCGGATTTTGACCCGCAAGCCCCGCACGGACTCGATCTGTTCAATGGCGCGCTCGAGGTCGCGCTCCATCTTGGCCAAGTCCTTTTTGACGCTGATCTTCACTTCACGGCGCGAATCGTCCTTGTCTTGGGCCTGGACGACGGTAAAGGCCAGTCCGAGGGTGAGGGCGGCGGCGACGGCGATCGCCGCGAAGGCTTTTTGATGTTTCACGAATTCCTCCGGTTAGTTCAGGGGCTTCTCCAGACAGGACGAGAAATCCGGGCAAAAGGTTGTCGGGAGATGTTGACAACGGCGATTTTAAACCCTATATTGTCTAGGTAAATACTAGGGATTAGCGGCCGGGCAAGCCGGCTGTCGTCCATCGCCAAGGAGGCAGAAAATGAAGAGAAGCGAATTCCTGAAGATGTTCGGGGCGGGGGCGTTGGTGACGGCCGTCGCGGGGGTAGCCGCATCCTGCAAGAGCTCGACGACGCCTACCAACACCGTCGACTCGCACACCTTCACGTCGTCGACTACCGACAGCCATTCCCATACGTTCGTGGTCCAGAAGACCGAGGTTGATGCCCCGCCGACGACCGGCATTAGCCGGCAGACGGGATCGACCAATGGTCACACCCATACTTTTACGATGACCCAGGCCGACCTGCAAAACGTCCTGGCGGGCACGCCGGTCACGGTGACCACGGGCGATACCAGCGCCCACCACCACGACTTCACGATCTCGAAATGGTACTGAAAAGCAACGCTGAGCGAGGTCCCCTCAGACTAATCGCAGTCCATTCGCTTCGATCGTGATCAGTCGCTGCTTGTAAAGCGCGCCGACGGCCATTTTGAAGGCCTTCTTGCTTGCCCCGAAGAGGGCCGCAATCTCTGCGGGAGACGAGCGGTCGGTGACCTCGAGAAATCCCCCGTGGTCGGCGATCTGTTTTAGAATCGCTTCGGTCAAATACCCGACTTTGCCGTAGCCGGGCTTGTCCAGGCGCAGGTCGATCTTGCCGTCCTCGCGGATCTTATGGATATAGCCGCGGATGCGCTGGCCCAGGGCGAGATCGCGGAAGACCTCGTTCTTGTACAACACGCCGGAGTGGGAATTTTCGACGATGGCCTTGTAGCCCAGCTCGGTCTTCTCGTAGATGAGGAGGCCGACCTCCTGGCCGACGACGAACGGGACCGGCAGGGTGTTGAGAAATTTACTCAATTTGGCCGAGGCCGCGATGCGGCGGCTGGCGGCGTCCAGATATAGGAAGACGCAATATCCGTGCCCCTCTCGCATCTGGGGGCGATGCTGTTCCCGAAACGGGACCAGGAGATCCTTGGATAGGCCCCAGTCGAGGAAGGCGCCGACCGCGTTGACGGCCTTGACCTTAAGGTAGGCGAAATCGCCGACCATGGCCAGGGGCTTCTCGGTCGTGGCGATCAGGCGGTCGTCCGAGTCGAAATAGAGAAAGACTTCGATCCGGTCGCCGACCTTCGCGCCGGCCGGGATGTAGCGCTTGGGCAGTAGGATCTCGCCCAGGACGCCGCCGTCGAGATAGATCCCGAAATCGACCGCCTTGGCGATCTTCAGGGTATTGAGCTTTCCGATATCGGCCATCATCGGGACGTATCATACCCCCGGTCCAGGCGGGATTCAATCAAAGGCGGACAGCGCGGTTGACCGCCCCGGAGTCCGGCGCTATAGTTCTGGAACCAATTCGTACGAGGATACTCATGACCCGATACGTCGCGTTCTTGCGGGCCGTCAACGTCGGGGGGCATGCGACCCTGAAGATGGAGAGCCTGCGGCGGGCCTTTATGGCCCTGGGATTCGAGAATGTCCGGACTCTCCTCGCCAGCGGCAACGTGGTCTTCGAGGCGGGGGAGCCGGCCGCGGCGGGCGAAGCCATGACCGCGAGGATCGAAGGCCATCTGCGCGATAAGCTGGGCCTCGGGACGATGGTCATGCTCAGGACCCGCCGCGAGATCGAAAAGCTCGTCCAGCGGGATCCGTTTGGGGATGAGGCGTCCGGCCGCGCCATTGAATACTATGTCGCCTTCCTGGCTAGGAAGCCGAAAGCCGGCTACGATCTGCCCATCGTCTCGGCCAAGGACGGGCTGGAGCTATTCTCGGTCGAAGGGCGCGAGGCGTTCCTGATCCGGCGCCGGGTGATCGGCCGCTACGGCTCCCCGAATGATCTTATCGAGGCCAAGCTCGGCGTCGCCGCGACCTTCCGCAACTGGAACACCGTCCTCAAAATAGGGGGACACCATACGTAACCCCCGATCTCCCATGTTTCGATCGGCCCCGTGTCCGAAGCGCCTGCGCAGAATGAGATGTGCCTAGGAAGGCGAGATAGGGGGTTATGTATGGTGTCCCCCTATCTATTTCCTCGTTACAATATTCGAGCGATGAGGCCCACCGCGATGACGGCGTCTATGTGCGGGCCGCTCTGGGTGACATAGCTGTCCGTGTGCCACTGGATGTCTCCGGAGGTTTTATAGAAATAGGTCTGGCGGAAGGTCGGCAAGCCGTAAAAAAAGCGCGCGTCGACCCGCAACCCGATTACGGGCGTGAACCAAAAGCTGAAGCCTCCGCCGCCGTTGATCGTCAGCGCCGAAGAGCCGGCGTACCAGAGATCCATCTCTTCCGCATACGAGGGCCGGTTGATGCTGATGGAGGGTTCGATGGTGTAGGACGTCGAGCCGATTCCTGCCGTGAGATAGGGTCGGAGCACCTCGCTCGGCAGCACGTAAAAGATGAGGTTTCCGTAGAACTTCATCATTTGCCCGCCGTTCGCAACCATCGTGAAATAGGGGGTATACCCGGTCGATTGCATCCGGGCTTCGAGAGCGCTCACGCTCGCTTCATGGAAACGGGGTTGGGCCAAGGAGGACTCGAAGCTGCCCTCGAACCCGATCAGGCCGAACCAGAGGGCGACCCGGGCGCCGAAGCCGGCGCCGGCGCCAAGTTCGAGGACGGGGTCGTGGAAGAAGGGCCGCCAGGCATCGTCGTAGCCGGCCGTGCCCGAGGCGAATGCGGAGTCAACGGCAACCGAGGATGGAAAGGCTAGGTTGAACCCGTAGCCGCCGAATCCCGTAATTTCCAGCCGGATTTGGGCCCAGGCGGGGACGGCTGTCAGCGCGAAGGCCATCGAGAGGAACAGTCCCGTGCTCAGCGCCTTGTTCATGGATTCCCCAGTGAGCGAAAAGATCGTCGAGTCAATACTCAGCCCTCCCCCCGGCCGCGCCAGCGGCCGGAGGGAGGGCGGGAGGCCGTCAGGGCTTACATCACCCGGATGACGAGCCCCACGGTGATGACCGCGTCCATGTGCGAGCCGCTCTGGGTGACGTAATTGTCGGTGGGCCAGTCGACGCTGCCGAATATTTTATAGTCGTAGTTCTGGAGGAACTTCGGCGAGGCGAAGAACATGCGGGCATCGACCCGGAGTCCGATCATCGGGCTGAACCAATAGTTGAACCCGGCGCCGCCGTTGAAGGTCAGGGCCGAAGCGTTGTCGTATGACAAATTCATCAGTTCCGAATATCCGGAATGAGTGATGTTGATGGCCGGCTCGATGGTGTAGGACGTCGAGCCGATTCCCGCCGTGAGGTAGGGGCTGAACTGCGCGCTGGGCATCAGGTTGAAGATAATGTTGCCGTAGAACTTCATCAGATGCCCGCCCTCCGGCGTTATGGTGAAGTAGCTGGTATACCCGATGTCGTCCATCTGGGCTTCCAGATCGGCCACGTTGACTTCGTTGAAGCGGGGCTTGGCCAGGGAGTACTCGAAGCTGCCCTCGAACCCGATCATCGGGGTGAACCAAAGGGTGACCCGGCCGCCGAAGCTGGGGCCGGCTTTAAGCTCGAGGACGGGATCGTGGAAAAAGGGCTGCCAGGCATCCCAGTATCCGGCCGTGCCCGACGAGAAGGCGGATGTGGTGGTCACGGTGGAGGCGAACGACATGTTGAAGCCGTAACCGCCGAATAAGGAGAAATCCAGCTTCATCTGGGCTTGGGCGGGAACAGCCACCAGCGCGGCCGCGACCGCCAGGAACAGGACAGCCCTCAATACCTTCTTCATAAATCCTCCCAGCGAGATAAAACATCGGAAACGGGGGGCTTTTCAGCTCCCTTTTCCTTGTCCATAATCTATATTGGGATTGAATGTTTGTCAATTTGCCCCGGTTGGCTCGGCGCCGCTTCCCGGGGACTCGGAAAGCGCGTATACTCCTTCCTATTCTTTGCCTAAAACTGGAGATGCCATGACCCGACTCCGCGCCCCCTCCCGCTCCCCGTTCCATGGAATCCCGGCCCTTTGGCTGGCGATGGTCGCCGCTCTTGCAGCCTTCGGCTGGGCCGGCCAGGCCTTGCCCCCCGCCGCCCCGGCCAAGCCGGGCGCCGCAGCCGCGAGCCAAAGCCGGCCGCCCGCCATGACCCGGACCGGCCAGGCCATCAAGACGCCGCTGCCGCAGGAGATTCTGACGCTCTTGGCCAACGAGGTCTCGGGCCAGATGGCCTTCAACAACCTGATGCGGCTGGCGGGCGCGCCCTGGGTCCGCGACGTCAAAGAGCTCAAGGACACCATGTCCGAAACTCTCATCCTGCACGACCTCGTCCGCGGCTACGGCATCGACACCGTCAAGATCGAGAAATATCCGCCGGCGACTCCCGGCGCCACATTCGACTACCCGTTGGAGGGCGAGCTCTGGACCCTCGAACCCGAGAAGCGCCTGCTGGCCCGGATCGGGGCCGACGCCGCGCTCGTCTCGCGCGGCTCCAAAACCTGCGATGTCTCCGGCGAGCTCATTTATGTTCCGGCGCTCACGCCCGACGAGGCCAAAAAGATCCGCGAGGCCGGATCCCAGGACGCGTACAAAGGCAAGCTGGCGCTTGTCTGGGGCCTGACGCCCGACATGACCACGGCCCTGGACGCGGCGGGTGTGGTCGGCGTCATCACCTTCAGCGCCCAAGATCGTTACCTCGACCCCGACCAGGTTATTTATTCGGGCGTCTCGATCGATCAGTCCAAAAACATCAAGATCGGCTTGGCCGTCTCTTGGCGGCAGTGGTCCGAGCTGCTGGAGGACGTAGAGCTAAACCGCAAGATCGTCTTGCGGGCCTCGGCCAAAGTCGAGAAGTTCCCTGATCGATTCGAGATGATCCACGCCTGGATCCCGGGGACCGAGCCCGACAAGAAAGGCGTCATCTTCACCTCGCATCTTTACGAGGGTTATCTCAAGCGCGGCGCCAACGACTCGATGGGCGGCGTCGCCACCCAGCTCGAGATCCTGCGCGCCCTGACCGACCTCGTCAAGTCCGGCGCGCTGCCCCAGCCCCGGCGGACGATCCACTTCCTCTGGCCCAACGAAATCTCCGGCACCAACGAATTCATCAAGCACAACCCCGACTTGGCCGCGAAGCTCTCGGTCAACATCAACATGGACATGGTGGGCGAAGCCCTGCGCAAGAACAACTCGCTCTTCACCATGGGCGAGTGCCCGAGCTTCCTGCCCTCGTTTTACGACGGGCTGGCGGATTCGGTCCTGAACTATGTCTGGCGGATGAACGATATCGTGTACCTCAACGACGGGCCGCGATCCCGCTACCGCGGCCAGAACTTCCCGGTTCCGATGTGGGAGAAGAACGGCTCGCGCGACGCCTTCCGCTACTTCATCCACAAGGCGACCGGCGGCTCCGACCATGTCTGCTTCATCGTCCCGGCCGTCGGCGTTCCGGCCATCGAGTTCTTCACTTGGCCCGACCAGTGGTATCACACCGATACCGATACGCCCGACAAAGCCGACCCGACCGAGATGAAGCGGGTCGCCTTCATCGGGGCGGCCACGGGCTGGGCGGCGGCGGCGCTTCCGGACGCCTGGGCGCCCGACCTGGCCGACGCCGCCTCGCAGTACGGCTACAAGCGGACGGCCGAGCGGGACCTGCCCCGGGCCTTCGCCAAGCTCGATGCGGCGACCGGACCCACCCTCGCGGCCGACACGGCCCGGTCTCTCAACCTCGTCCGCTTCGCCGTCCGGCGTGAGATCGGGGCCATCCGCTCGATCGACGAGATCGCGACCGGCTCGCCTGCGGCGGCGGCCGCGGTGGCCGCCCGCGTCAAGCAGTGGGAGCTTTACGGCGAGGGCCTCAAGTCGCAGGTGCTCGGTTACGCCGCGGTCCGGGCCAAAGCCCTGGGCGTCGCGGCTCCCCGCGAGCCCAAGATCAGCCTCGACCGGGCGGCCCGCCTGGTGCCCTCCATCGCCCCGGCCGTCAGGGGCAAAGAGCTGTCGTTGGCCCGCTTTGAGCCCTATGTGAAGTACATGAAGGAGCACCCCGATGCCTTGAAGGGCGTCACCCTGCACCCGCAGGCGCCGGCCATGCTCCTCAACTTCGTCAACGGCCGGAATTCGATCGCCGACATCGCCGCCGACGCGGCGGCCGAGCTGGACATCGACATCCCGCTGGGGGCGGCGACGGCGTACCTCCAGCTTTTGGCCGCGGCGGGATACATCAAGATCTGACGAAAGGCGCGAAGTCATGAACACCAAACGCATCGCCTGGATCGCCGCGATTCTCCTCGGGCTCGGCTTGGGGGCCGCGGCCCAAATGACGTCCTGGCTGCAGTGGACTTTTCTGCCGCCGGCCCGGATGGACGAGATCGTGGGGGAAGCCTCGGGCGAAACGGCTTACAACAGCGTCATGGCCATGTGCGGATTCCCGCGCGACCGCAAACCGGACGAATACGCCGGGACGTTCCGCGAGGCCCAGTTCGTTCTCGACCGGCTGAAGGAATACGGCTTGCAGGACGCGGCTATCCTGCGATTCCCCGGCGGCGAGACTTGGGACGGCGTCAAGGGCGAGCTGTGGGAAGTCAGCCCCGGCCGCCAGAAAATCGCCTCGTACACCGAGCTCACGGCCATGCTGGCCCAGGGCAGCGCCTCGGCCGACGTGACGGCGGACCTCGTCTGGGTGGGGGACGGCGAGGCCAAGGATTTCACGGGCCTCGAGGTCAAGGACAAGATCGTCGTCACTTCCGGCTCGCCCGGGATGGTTCACAACACGGCCTGCCTGGGCAAGGGCGCGGCCGGGGTCATCTCGTTCTCGTCGCCGCGGCCGCTCTTTGATCCGCTCCTGATCCCCTGGGGCGGCATCGGCGGGCGGGGGGGCGGCAATGCGGCGACGACCAAGTTCGCCTTCTGCCTGCCGCCGCGCGAGGGCGTCATCCTGCGCGACCGGCTGAAACGGGGCGAGAAGATCACTGTTCGCGCGGTCGTCGAATCCAAGATGGAAAAGGCCGAGCTGCAGGACATCGTCGCGTCCATCCCCGGGACGGACCCCAAGGCCCAGGAAGTTATCGTCAGCGCCCATATCTTCGAGGGCTATACGATGTTCGGGGCCAACGACAACTCCTCGGGCTCGGCGACCATCCTCGAGGCGGCCCGGACCCTCCAGGCGCTGATCCGCGACGGCCGCCTGCCCAAGCCCAAGCGGACGATCCGCTTCCTCTGGGCGCCGGAGTTCTCCGGCACCGTCCCGTACGTCAAGGCCAATCCCGAGCAGTTCGGCCGCACCCTCTGCGACATCAACCTGGACATGGTCGGCGACCGGCTGACCCAGAGCCTGGCCTTTTTTACGGTCATGCGGACGACCTACGGCAATCCGCACTTCCTTAACGACGTCATGGAAAACTATTATCGGTACGTGGGCGAGGCGACCCGCTCCTATGTCACCAACGGGATGAGCGGGACGATGAATCGCCGGATCGTCGCCCCCACCGGCAGCGAAGAGCCGATGTATTACTACATCGGGACCCATTTCGGCTCGTCCGACCACGAGGTTTTCAACGACTGGGGTGTGGGTGTTCCCGGCGTCGTCCTGAACACCTGGCCCGATCAGTGGTACCACACCTCCGAGGACCGGCCCGACAAGCTTGACCCCACCCAGCTGAAGCGGGCCGTGATCATCACCGCGGCCGCGGCCTACACCATCGCCGCTGCCGACGACGCCATGGCCGGGCGCATCGCGGCCGAGATCGTCTCCAACGCGGCCGCGCGGATCGGCCATCAATTGGCTCGGGGGCTGGAGGAGATGACCCGGGCGGACGCGGCGGCGTTTCCGGCCGCCGTCAAACGGGCCAGGGGATATATCGAAGCTTCGGCCCGCAACGAGCGATCGACGCTGGACTCGACCCTGCAAATGGTTGCGAACAAAGCCGCTTACGCCCCCTATCTGGCCGAGCTGAAGGCTTCGGTCGTCGGGCTGGAGACGGCCCAGCTCAGGACTTACGATCAGGCCATGCGGCGGCAGGCGGCGGTCCTCGGGCTCAAGCCGATCGACTGGAAGCCCTCCGACGCCGAGAAGAAGGCGGCGCTCGTCGTGCCCAAGCCCCAACCCAAGATCAAGGCCGGCGGATACCAGGGATACCAGACGGCCATTCAGGAAGCGATGAAGGCCATGGGGGCGGCCGTCCCCGATCGTTCCGCCTCCCGCAATTATGCCGAAATCCAGCTTCTCTGCGACGGCAAGAACAGCGCCCTTGATATTAAGAAGATGCTGGACACTCAGCTTCGCCAGGAGACGCCGTTGGCCGGAATCGTGGCGTATCTGGAGGTGCTGAAAAAAGCGGGGCTGGTCGCGTACTGAAAGCCCTCGATGTCATTGCGAGCCCCTGCCGAGCAGGGGCGCGGCAATCTCATTAATAGGGGTACAGTATACGTAAATCCCGATTCTTTTTGCTTGCCAAGCACTTGGAAAATTGGGATTTACGTATACTGTACCCCTATTTCTATTTGTGTGGGGCAGACTGGGCCAGCTGGAGCGTCTTGAGAAAGTTGACCCGGCCCCAGCCGGTCAGCTTGTCGAACCCTTTGTCGCCGATGTCGTCGCTGCCTTTCTTGATGAGGTCGGCGACGGCCGGCCCGTCCAGGTCGGGCCGCAGGCTGAAGACGAGCGCCGCCAGGGCCGTGGCGATCGGGGCGGCGCACGAGGTGGCTCCCACAGGCATGACTTCGGTGAGGCCTTTGAAAGCCTCGTTCTCGGCTCCCATCGGACCGTCGTCGCTTGCGTAGAACCGCTTCTCGTGCGGAACGCAGGTCAGGATATTGTCGGTCGGGGCCATGACTCCCAGGCGTTTGCCGAAATTGGAGCCTTGCTTAAACGTCCGGCCCATCATCTTGGTTTCCTGCTCCCAGCGAGTATCGTCGAGCTTGGATGCGCCGACGATGAGCACTGCGGCTTCGCCGCCGGGGTAGTCATCGCTTTCGACGGCGTTATTGCCGGCGGCGAGGATCAACAGCACGCCCTTGTCGGCCGCGTGCTTGAAGGCAGCTTCCAGCCGGTCCCAGTCTGCGGCGACCCGGAATAGGCTCTTCCTCAGCAGGCCGCTGATGTTGATGACCCTGACGCCCCGGTCGACGAGATAGAGGATCGCGTCCGCGTTCGCGGCGGCCTGAAAGCTCGTCCAATCGCGGCCGAACTTCTTCAGCTCCTCCGATGCCGCGGCCTTCTTCATGAACTCGTCGATAGGGGCTCCGGGATGGCTTTTAGCCCAGTCCTGTTGCATCCGTATCAGAACGTGCTCGATCATCCCTTGAGATGCTGTGACGATGCGGCAGTCCGGCGCCAGCCCGATCATTTCGCTTCCCAGGCCGCCCTGGGCGGCGATGATGCTGGCGATCGCGGTGCCGTGGGCGATAGTGCCCTCAAGCTCCATGTGGAAACCGCCGGAGGCGTAGAAGCCGGGCAGCAGGCGCCCCTTGAGCAGGGGATGGTAGAAATCGAAGCCGTTGTCGATGACTCCGACGAGGACGTCCGGGCTGCCTTTGGTCAGTTGCCAGGCTTCGGCGACTTTAAGCTTTGCGAAGAGGGCCTTCTGAAGGGCAGGCGGTGTATCGAGGCCTTGGCTTTGTCCCGGGACGAGCGGCCCGGCGGCGCTGTAGAGCGATCCGAGAAGAAACGCCAAGGCGATGATCCCTCCCGTTCGTTTGGATGAGTGATGGACTAGCATGGGAAATCCTCCTGTCCAACTTATTTTTCGCCGCCGACGGAGCCGAACTTATAGAGGAGGAGATTGGATAGGCCGTGGAAGAAGAGGAAGGAGCAGAATAAGGCGATGAGCCAGTTGAAAGCGGGAAAGAGGAAGTAGACCAGAATCATAGAGAGGTAGATAGCCGCGAAGGCCAATGTGTTGGCGCGATGGAATAGCTGGGTCTCCCGCTCGTCCGGCTTCCTCCGTTTTAAAAAAGCCGTGATGGCGAAAAGGGAGCTGACGGCGAAACCGGCTTCACCTACGGCAAGCACGGCCAGTAACGTCGCCAAGCCGATGCCGCTTTCGAGCCCATAACGAAGGACATGACTATCGATTTTCTTCATGGCGTTCCTCCTCGACGATGGCGAAAATCTCCTCGACCGGCGTCCCGAAGAAGCGGGCCAGCTTGAGGGCGGTCATGACCGATGGGTTGAACTTGCCCAGCTCGATCGCGTTGATCGTCTGGCGACTGACTTCGACCGCTTGGGCGAGGTCGTCTTGAGTGACGGACTTGGCGGCCCGCAAGACTTTAAGGCGGTTTTGGAGCTTCATGTTTATCCTTGACCGTGTCTATAATGTAATAAATAATGGCTATATGTCAAGTATTATTTACATTTGAAACATATCGTTGATTTAAATACATACGATAATAGCGCCGAAATGAGGAATTACGTATACTGGCATTGTCATTTTGGATACCATAAAATGGCCATGTCGTTGCGAAGGCCTGCGAAGCGGGGACGAGGGGCAATTTTTCGAGGTCCCCACGGCCGACGTTTCGTCGGCCTCGGGACGACGACAAGCGAAAAGCTCCGCTTATCATTTCGTCGGCCTCGGGACGACGAGAAGCGAAAAGCTCCGCTTGCCATTCTGCGCTAAGGATCAAACGGGAGGCCTGTCTAATCCGGTGAATGAAAACATGGAAAGTACGGCCGACGATGTTCTGGTCGAGCGGGCCCAGGCGGGCGACGTGGACGCCTTTGCCGAATTGGCGGGCCGCCTGCAGGAGCGGATCTACCGCACTATCCTGGGCATGACCCGCTCGCCCGAGGACGCCGACGACCTGACCCAGGACGCGTTTATGACCGCTTTTCGATCCCTCAAGAGCTTTCGGCGCAATTCGAGCTTCTATACCTGGGTTTACCGGATCGCCGTCAACCTGACCTTGAATCATTTAAAGAAGAAGGGCCGGGAGAAGGGGAGAGCCCCTTTCGAGGACGGTGCGGCCGTTCTGGACAAGACCGGCTATGCGGCCGGATCCCCAGAGGGAGGCTCCCTCAACCGGGAGCTCAAGGGCAAGCTCGAAGAGGCGATCGGCCGGCTTAGGCCGGTCTATCAGGCGGCTTTCAACCTGGTTGTCGTCCAAGGCATGTCCCACGGCCGGGCGGCCGAGGTGTTGGGATGTTCGGAGAACACGGTCTCCTGGCGAATGCATAAGGCTCGCAAGATGCTGCGGGCCAGGCTCCAACCGTACTTGGGGGAGGCGCAAGATGCGATGTAATCACTCTAAACGATTGATTTCGGATGACTTGGATGGTCGTCTTGCGGACGCGCCGCGGCTCGAGATGGAGGCCCATCTGGCTTCCTGCCGGGATTGCCGCGGCTATCAGGCTTCCCTGGCCATGCTCCAGGCGGTATCGAAGGCTTCCTTATCCGGCCAGGCCGCCGACCCTGATCCCGAGCGCATGGCCCGCTCCCTGGCCCGCCTGAAGTCCGGCCTCAAGGAAGCGTCCGTTCGCCCCGCCCCTTTCGCCGGGCCGAGATGGGCCTGGGCGGGAGCCGCCGCCGCGCTGCTTGTCGCGACCGTCGGACTCTATCTTATGATTCTCCGCCCCGGTCCGGCACCCGAGCTTGTTCCTTACGCCTTTTCCGACGCCCGGTCCGGCCTGGCTTTATCCCTGGTCGAAGACGAGGCGCTGGCTCTGGCCTTCGATTCCGCTATTCGGGCCTCGCTGGTCGAAAACAGCATCGCTTCCCCGGCGGCATCCGAGCCGCTGGCTTCCAACGCGGGATTTTATCTGGACAGCCTCTCGGACGAGGACGTATTAGTCCTCGAAGCTGCGATACAGGAGAGCCTCGTTCTCTAAAAAGGGAGATGATAAAATGAAAAATCGCATGATTCGATCCGTCCTGATCCTCCTGGCCGCCGCCGCCTTGGTCGCCCCCCTCCCGGCCCAGAACCAGAATCAGATGAATCCCCCGCGTCAAAGGGTCCAGGCCAATCTGGCGGCCTTGCGGCTAGTCCGCCTGACCCAGGCCCTGGACCTGACCGAGGACCAGACCGCAAAAATTTTTCCGGCTCTTAATCGCATCGAAAAAAGCAAACAGGATATGCAAATAAATCTTAGCCGGGAGGTCCAGGCTCTGCGCCGGATGAGCCAGGACCCGGAGACCAAGGACGCCGCTTTCGAGGAGACCATTATCCAGATCAAGGACTTGAGGGCCCGGATCAAGGACTTGGACGACGAGGGGGATGCCGCCTTGGCCGCCGTCCTCACCATCCGCCAGAAAGCCCGCTACGAGATCTTCCAAATCGATTTTCTGCGCGGCTTGAACGAGACCATGAACCAGGTCCGGCAGCGGATGGGCCGCAACGGCGGCGGCGCCGGCGCCCCCCAAATAAAGAAACAAAAAAATACTCCTTGACACGGTTCCCCGGTCGGATTTAGAATGTCGCTCGTCTCCGTATCATACCGCTGTTACAACTGAAACGCTTCTCGAGGAAACTCGCCTAGGCGCGGAATTTTCTCGTTTTTTCGATGGAGTCGTTTATTATTTTTTCCGAAATCGAAAACGAAATGAATAGAGGCGCCAGCGTAGCTCAGTCGGTAGAGCGGCTGATTTGTAATCAGCGGGTCAGGGGTTCGATTCCCTTCGCTGGCTGATTAGAAACGGATGCGAATGCGTAACGGGCAGGTACCAAAGTGGTTAAATGGGACGGGCTGTAAACCCGTTGCGGAAACGCTTCGAAGGTTCGAATCCTTCCCTGCCCACTTCCAGCGACGCGGGAATAGCTCAGTTGGTAGAGCGGCGGCCTTCCAAGCCGTCTGTCGCGGGTTCGAATCCCGTTTCCCGCTCCATCTGAAATACATGGATGCCCACGTAGCTCAGTTGGTAGAGCACGTCCTTGGTAAGGACGGGGTCATCAGTTCAACTCTGATCGTGGGCTGACTCCGATACAGACTGCCTTAACCGAGACATAGGAGGACAGGATGGCAAAGGCGAAGTTCGAGAGAACGAAACCGCATGTGAACGTGGGGACGATCGGGCACATCGACCACGGCAAGACGACCCTGACGGCGGCCATCACGAAGGTGCTGGCGACCAAGGGGCTGGCGACGGCCAAGAGCTACGACGAAGTGGCCAAGGCGGACGCCAAGATGTTCCGGCGGGACGCGACGAAGATCCTGACGGTGGCCTTGAGCCACGTCGAATACGAATCGGAGCTGCGGCACTACGCGCACATCGACTGCCCGGGCCACGCGGACTACATCAAGAACATGATTTCGGGCGCGGCCCAGATGGACGGGTCGATCCTGGTGGTATCGGCGGCGGATGGGCCGATGCCGCAGACGCGGGAGCATATCCTGCTGGCGCGGCAGGTGAACGTGCCGGCCATCGTGGTCTTCATGAACAAGTGCGATCTGGTGGACGACCCGGAGATCCTGGACCTGGTGGAGCTCGAAGTGCGGGAGCTTCTGACCAAGTACGAGTTCCCCGGGGACACGACGCCGATCATTCGCGGCTCGGCGACGGCGGCGCTGGCGGATCCGTCGGGCGAGGGCGCCAAGGCGATCTGGGAATTGGTCAAGGCGCTGGACGAGTTCATTCCGGAGCCGTTGCGGGAAGTGGACAAGCCGTTCCTGATGTCGATCGAGGACGTTTTCACCATCACCGGCCGGGGCACCGTCGTGACGGGCCGGGTGGATCGGGGTGTGGTCAAGGTGGGCGACGAGATCGAGATCGTCGGGTTCGCCGAGACGCGCAAGTCGATCGTCACGGGGGTGGAGATGTTCCGGAAGCTGTTGGACCAGGCTCAGGCCGGGGACAACATCGGGTGCCTG
>JAPKZJ010000078.1 GCA_026393855.1 Candidatus Aminicenantes bacterium | reverse complement strand
GGCGGCCGGCCGCCCTTGGGCCAGGAGCAGAGCAGGAGCCCGCGTTCGTCGTTGAGGGCGTAGGTGCGCTGGGCGCTGGAATAGTCCGAGAAGTCGGTTAAAAAATTGTACTTATAGATCGATCCCAGGGTGGTCTTGAGCCGGTCCTCCGGCAGGAACCGGCCCAGCCCGGCCACCATGGCCAGCCACTGGCCGAGCAGCTGGTCGGACAGGCAGCCGTCGCCGTACTGGTACTTCTTCTCCATGACCTTGTCGTATTTCTGGATATAGTACTCGCCGTTCCAGAGCGTCGCGTCGAAGGCCTTGCGGCCCTTGTCCAGGAGCGCGGCACAGGCTTTAGCCGTGGCCGGGTCGCCGACGGCCTCGGCCATGCGCGAGGCGGCCTGCAGAGCGCCCAGGTAGAAGGTGCCCATCATGCTGTTGGGGCCGTAGAACTCGATGTCGTAGGTGTTGTGCTGCTCGCCCTCGATCAGGCCGTCCTTGTCGGTGTCCCAGTGCGCCCAGGTGTAATCCAGCACTTTGAGCACCTTGGGCCAGAGCTTCTTGAGGAAGGCCGTATCGCCGGAGATCTGCCAGTCGCGGTAGAGGTTGATGATCTTGCCCAGCGAGCCGTCGGCCGCCGGCTTGAAGTCCCAGAAGAAGCCGGTGCTTAGAGGCAGGCTGGTCCGAAAGACCATCCCCCCGTCGTCCTTGGTGTTGACCAGGAAGTCGGTCTCGCGCATGAACCGCTCCAGGCTCGGGTAGAGGAAAGCCAGCGACTGCTCGTAGTTCCAGACGTGGCCGCAGTTCAGCGGGCAGCACCCTCCCTGATCGTTGCAGCCTTCGAAAGCGAAGAACTGATTGCCTTTCAACAGGAAGCAGGTCGTGGTCCGGATGATGGCCGCCTGCGAGGTCAGGGCGTCGAGGACGAAGGGCGGGAGCGTCGAGTCGTAGAAGACCTCATGGAAACGGCGCGTCTCGCGCTCCAGGGAGACCAGGTTCTTGTCCAGGTACTCGGCCGCCGCCCACGAGTCGGCAAAGCGAGTGGCGTATTGATTGAGGAACTTCTGGCCGCGCTGGGTGCGGACGACGTCGAAGTAGTCCAGGAAGTTGGGGAAGCTCCAGGAAAGATAGAAGGGCAGCACGACCTCGCCGAAGGGCTCGATCACGGCCTTCAAGCCGAGCGTCCCGACGTCGCTGCGGCCGTCAGGCGAGGGCGAGGCGTCTTCCTCGTTCTTGAGCACGCCGTCGGCAGCAAAGTCGTCCCAGAAGATCTGCAGGTCGTCGAACCACTCGCCGCGGACCCAGTGGGAAAGATAGGTGATGTCCTTCCAGGGGGTCGTCAGGGCCAGATTGCCGAAGGCGGCCGTCTTCGGATCGGCCTTCTTGGAGCTCATGAACAGGCCGTTCAGGGCGCCGCCCTTGCGCATCTGGTTGACGTTTCCGCCGAGCTGGGCATGGTCCACACTGGTGATCTTGCCCGCACCGTCAAATCCGACCGGGTTGAAAAGAGATCCGGCCACGGTCACTTGGACCTTCTTGGCGCTTAGATTCTTGATCCGGTAGCGCAGGACAGCCGCCGGAATGCTCGATTCCTCGACGTTGAGGGGCAGAAACGGGTTGAAGGCCTCCAGGGTGATCTTGAGCGGCAGCTTGGAGTCCTCCATCTCGACCGCGGCGAAAGGATACTCGCCGATGAAGCGGGCCTTCTCCATGCGCGGCAGGCCGGGCACTTGGGATCGGTGCAGGCCGTCCCCGCCCGTGAAGGGCGGCTGCAGGCGCCCTTCCAGGACCCGGACGACGGGCTTCTCCCCTTCCGGCCGGCAAAAGAGGGCGAAGAACGTGAACGGCAGGTCCACGCCCTTGTCCGGGCGGTTGAAGATCTCCCAATCGCGCAGGTTGCCGCGGCCGCCGAGAGAGACGGTGCCGGTGCCGATGCCCCCCAGCGGGAAGGCGACCTCCCGCAAGGCCTGGCCTTCGAAGGTGCGCGGTTTGCCGAGGCCGTAAAGCTCTTGGTTCGAATACGGAGTCTTGGACGGGGTTTGACCGGCGGCGATGGCGAGGCCGGACGCGATCGTCAGGGCCAGGACGAAACAGAGCGCGAGGCGGCGGGAAGGGCGTTGGAACATGGTCTCTCTCCCTTGGGCGATGGGTAGCGAACGGACTATTCCTAATCCGGGCCGGGGAAAAAGTCAATCCGAACGAGTCAAAGAAGCCCTCTTCGCTGCATGGTCGGCCGCCGGTTGGGGCCGATCAAGCCGGGGAGGCGGATTCCACTTCGCGAAAGGTCAGAGTGAAAGCCGTCCCGTTCGTTCGGTCCAGCTCGATCGTCGCATTCAATTGGCCGGCCAGCAGGTTCACGATCTGAAGACCCAAGCTATCCGACTTGCGAAAATCCAAGTCCTCCGGGAATCCGATCCCATCGTCCGCGACTCGAATGACGATCAAGTCGCCCGGCCCGTGCTTCAACCCGATCCGGATGACGCCGGCCCGGTTCTGCGCAAAGGCATGCTTGAGAGCGTTGGAAATCAGCTCATTCAGGAGCAGCCCGCAGGGTATGGCCGAGGTGATGCCCAGGGTCGCTTCCTCAAGATCCGTTTCCAGCCGAACAAGGCCGGGCTGGGGCCGGTAGAAATGGACCAGATGGATGGCCAGGCTATTGAGATACCCGCCCAAATCGATCCGGGAGAGATCGGCGGATTGGTAGAGCTTTTCATGGACGAGACTGATGGCGCGAATTCGCGCCTGGGCCTCTTTGAGGATGGCCCGGCCGTCTTCGTTAAGCGTATGCCCGGCCTGGAGGTTGAAGAGGCTGGAAATGACCTGCATGTTGTTCTTGACCCGGTGGTGGACCTCCCGGAGCAGGACCTCTTTTTCCCTCAACGAGGCCCGAATCGACTCCTCGGCCTGCTTCATGCTGTCGATATCCGTGCACGTACCGAACCATTTTATGATTTTCCCGGCGGCGTCGAGATTGGGCGTGCCGCGAATCAACCACCAGCGATAAGCTCCATCGGCGCGGCGCAAACGGCATTCGAGCGAGTAGAGGGCGCCGAAATTTGTCGCGTTTTGCCAGGCCTCCCAGGCCCGCTGCCGATCATCAGGATGGAACGGTTTGTTCCAACCGTGGCCGTAGCTCTCCTCCAGCGTTTGTCCCGTATAATCCACCCACTGCTGATTGAAATAGATATTCCAGCCGTCGGGCCGGGTAATCCAGACGATCTGCGGCATCGATTCGGCCAGCGAATGGAATTCCTTTTCGCTTTCCCGCAGCACGTCTTCGATCTTCTTTCGAGAGGAGGCATCCGTCAGCAAAACCAACCGGCTCGTGGGATGGCCGTCACGATCAGGCACAAGAGAAACGCTCAGATTATAGGTCCCCGTCTCACCGCCTCGTTCCAGGATGATTTCCCGGTTGGACACGAGCGTTGGGTCGGCCAAGTCAATTTGGTCGGGCCATTGAGGTAGAATTTGTTTTACCGACAGGCCCCGGACCACCGAAATCTTGCAACCTAATAATTGTTCCGCCGCGGGGTTCAAATCCAGGATTCGGTCCCATTTATCCAGCACGAGTATGGAATCGTTAATGCGTTCAAAAACGGTATCATGGGCCAGAGGAATGACTTTGTGGAGTTGGAATCGGGGGAGATTCCAAATAAGCAATAAGCCGCCGACAAAAGATGCCCACGGCGTTAAGCCGATCGACAGCTTCAAAGAGCTGCTCAAGCCGAGCGTTTCGACCAAAGCGGCCAACATCGGAAGCGCGACGGCCATCAGCAAACCCACGGATTCCCGGGTTCGACCATGCTGCCGGTGGATGACTTTCTTGATAAGCAGAAGACTGCCGGAAAGAGTCAGAGCAAAGACATAGGCCATGCCGATCCAATAAACGATGCCGTAGGCAGGCTGAAGCGGCAAATATGGATTAACGCCGTCCAGGCCCGGGCGGCCCCAGATCAGGTGGTGGAGAGGATTAGTCCAGATCCCCACGATAAGAATGCCCGGCATGAGGCCCAAAAGCCGGTAGACGCGCACGGTCAGCCATTTTTTCGATCCGCTATGGTGAATAATATACAGCCACCAGAACGTGATGGCTACGGTTCCCCAGAAGAGCTGGGCGCCCATTAAATAACTCTTAACGGCGGCAACCGGCAGTCCTATCTCGATGGCGTGCGACAGCATCCACAACGCGCACGCCAGCAGAAGCGTGGATCCGAAAAGCCTCGCCCTCCGGTTCAGCTCTCGCCAGGGAAAATAAATGGCCAGAACGAGGATACTGGCCGAAGCGATGACTTCGGCGATGACGCCAAAGGACCACTTCCATAACATGATCTAAGCCCCCCCTAAGTCATCGGCCATGAGTCCCCTTCTTGTGCCCTTAGGATAGCCCAGGGCCAATGAAAGTGCAAATCGGCCCGCGGGAATCCCGGCCGCGCCGCTCTCCGGCAGGCCGGCCGGACGGGAAGGATGGAAAGGGTGGTGGACGTTGGGGGACTCGAACCCCCGGCCTCCGCATTGCGAACGCGGCGCTCTCCCAGCTGAGCTAAACGCCCACCCCAAGGGGACCTCACTTTAGCATGTTTGGGGGGCTTTTTCCAGCCTGATCCTCCTCCTGATCCTCCTCCCTGCCCGCCGCGGGCGGGTTCGAATATGCATCCGGCGTTATTTGCACCGCCGCGCAGCGTTCGTCTATAATGAGCCCACCAATCAAGCCCTCGGGAGGCAGCCATGGGAAAAACCGCCAAATTCGCCATTGGGGTCGTCGTCGTTCTGCTCGGCATCTTCCTCGTCGTCCGGGCCGCGCCGGCGCAAAAAAAGACCTACGACTTGTTCGAGACGCCCAAGCGATGCGCCCAGTGCCACAAGGAGATCTTCACCGAGTGGAAATCGGCCATGATGTCCCAGGCCTACACCCATCCCTGGGACGAGATCGAGTACTTCAAGCTGGCCGTGCCGCAAGCGAACAAGGACCCCAAGGTGGCCGAGGTTAAAGCCGGCTGCAACGGCTGCCACACGCCGGCCGCGTTCTTTATCGGCAACACGCCGCCGCCCCTGCCGTCGGCCAACAGCCGGGCCAACGAGTCCGTCTCGTGCGACGTCTGCCACACGATCTCCGGCTTCCAGGGCGACACGCCGTTCAACTTCAACTACGTCCTGAACCCGGGCAAGGTCAAATACGGTCCGCGGGAAGGTGCCGTCTCGCCCTTCCATGAAACTAAATACTCGGACTTCGTGAAGTCGCCCGATTTCTGCGGCACCTGCCATAACGAGAAGAATCCCTTCGGGCTGTGGGTCAAATCCACCCACCTGGAGTGGAAAGAAGGCCCCTACAGTAAACAGGGCGTGCGCTGCCAGGACTGCCACATGTGGCGCTTCCCCGGCCAGAGCGCCGACATGGGTCAGCCGCTCCCCGACATGGCCCACCACAATTTCCCCGGCGGCCATGTCCCGGCCAAGGTAAGAGGTGTCGTCGAGCTCAAGGTTTATGCCGATGCCGACGACTACGCCCCGGGCGACAAGGCGGTTATCCGAGTCCATCTCTACAACGCCAAAACCGGCCACAAGTTCCCGACTGGCTCGGTCGAGGACCGGCAGCTTTGGCTCGAAGTCCACGCCGTCGATGCCAAGGGGAACCGCTATCCCCTGCCCGTGGACAAGAAGGGTTTTCCGGGCGAAGAGTACACCATCTCGTCCAACGCCCTCGCCTACCAGGACATGGGCGACATGATGATGGACGTCCCGGGATTCGCGGGCGTCAAGCGCGACGACATCGAGGAGGGCCACCGCGTCTTCCGCATGGCTTATTTCGATCCCAAGGGCCGCATGACCATCGGCCAGTGGAACACGGCGACGCAAGGGACCGACTACCGGATCGGGCCGCGCGAGACCAAGATCGAAAACTATACTTGGATTCTTCCCCAAACCCTGCCGGAAGGGACGCTGCGCTTCGAGGCCAAGCTCAACTATCGCCTGCTGATCAAAAGCGTGGCCGAATTCCTCAAGGTGCCGGCCGACGAATACGAGATCAAGGAAGTCAACGCGGGCGAAGCTGAAGTCAAGGTTATCTACTGAAGGACGTGCCATGAAAAAGCTCTGCCTGCTCGCCCTGTCCCTCGTCGCGCTGGTCCAGGCGGCAGCGGCCATTCCCGCCTTCGCCCGCAAGTACGGCTACTCCTGCGAGGTTTGCCACGCACCGGTGCCCCGGCTTAAGGCCTTCGGGGAGCAGTTCATGGACAACGGTTATCGTATCCCGGACAAGGAGCCCCCGCGAGCCACCGTGGACACGGGCGACCCCCTGCTCCTCCTCCAGCGGGAGCTGCCGTTGGCCATGCGCTTCGACGGCTTCCTGGCCTACGCCCCTAACAATCCCGCGGCCAAGTCCGACTTCCAGTCCCCTGTGGCCATGAAGATTCTGAGCGCCGGCAACCTCTCGGACAAGATCTCCTACTACACCTACTTCCTGATGTCCGAGGATGCCAAGATCGTCGGGTTGGAGGATACTTATTTGAGCTTTCGCGGCGTCTTCGGCCTGCCGGTCGACATCGTCTTCGGACAGTACCGCATCACCGACCCGGTCAAGCCGTCCGAAACACGCCTGACCGCCGAGGGCTACGCCATCTTCGGCTTCCGGGTCGGCGACAGTCGGATCAACCTGTCTTATGATCGGGGGATCATGGCCTCGACCGGGACGGCCTTCGGGACCGACGTCATGCTCCAGCTCGTCAACGGCAACGGCATCGACGAGCAGGACATCTTCGACTCCGACAAATACAAGAGCTTCGTCTACCGCGTCGCCCAAAGCTTTTGGAAGGACAACCTCCGGCTCGGCATCCTCGGCTACAGCGGCAAGGAAGCGGGTGCCAACGGGTTGACCAACAGCGTCTCCTATTTCGGACCGGACCTGCGGCTACGCCTGCCGAAGATCGAACTCCTGCTCGAGTATGTCCGCCGGACCGACTCGAACCCGCTCTTTCTAACGGCGGCCGCGGGGGCGACGACGGACGCCTTCCTGGCCGAGGCCATGGTCAGCCCCTGGGGAGAAAAGGGCCGGACCTTCTTCACCTTCGCCTGGAACAAGGTCGATTCGAGCTTGGAGGCGGCCAGTTGGAACGGCCTGACCGTGAACGTGAATTATTTGCTGCGGCGCAACCTCAAATGGGTGGCCGAATACACCCACGATCTTCTCCGCGACAACCACCGGCTCCTGACGGGTATCGTGACCGCGTTCTGACCGGGGTCCTACTCGAGCCGGAAGTCTTGTTCGCGGAACAATCGCAAACACGCCGAAACAGCGTCCGAATCATAGAGCAGGCCTTTGTTTTTTTCGATCTCTTCAAGCGCGGCCTCGATGCCGACGGCGGGGCGGTACGGCCGATGCGAGGCCATCGCCTCGATGACGTCGGCCACGGCCAAAATGCGAGCATCGAGGAGGATCGCCTCGCCTTTCAAGCCTTGAGGATACCCGGACCCGTCCAACCGCTCATGATGCTGCCGGGCCATTTCGGCGATCGGCCAGGCGAAATCGATATCCCTGAGGATGTCATAGCCGATTTGGGCATGGGATTTGATCAGATCGAATTCGACCTTTGACAGCCGAGTCGGTTTGCTTAATATTTCGGCGGGAATGGCCAGCTTCCCGATGTCGTGAATGACTCCGCCCACACGGATGCCTTCCACCCGGGCCGGGGCCAGCCCCATTTCCCGGGCAATGGACTGGGCCAGCCGCCCCACCCGCCGCTGGTGTCCGGCCGTGTAAGGGTCCCTGATTTCCGAAACAGCGGAAAGGACATGGATGGTCCCGTTGAGGGCCTTGCTCAGGCTCGCGAGGGATTCTCGCAGCTCCTTTTCGGCTTTTTTTTGCTCTGTGATGTCCTCGGATATGCCCAACAAATATTTGGCCGTCCCATCCGCTCCGAAAATAGCCACTTTTTTCGTGTGCAGCAGCCGTAGGCCTTTCTTGGCCGTCAGAATAGGTTCCTCCGGGATGTCGACAACGCCGTGTTCAATCATCGCCTCCCGGTCCCTGGCCATGAACTGGGCAGCTTGTTCGGGCGGGAAGAGGTTCAAGTCGCTCTTGCCGAGCAGGGCCTTGCGGTCGTAGCCCAAAAGCTCCTCGCCGGCGCGATTGAAGACAACGAATTTCAGGTCAGTCGCCTCTTTAAGAAAAACCATAAGAGGAACATGTTCCACCACCGTATCAATGAGGGCTTTCTCCTCCTGGAGCTCCACCGCCACCCGCTTACGCTCGTACCGCTCGCCGGCGGCGCGCAATTCCCGATCGATGGCAGGACCCAGGCGCCCCAGCCGATCTTTCATAATGTAGTCGTTCGCGCCGGCCCTCATCGTTTCGACGGCGGTGTCTTCACCGATGGTCCCTGAGACGATAATCAGAGGCAGGTCTAAACCGAGCCCCCGCACTAATTCGATCGCCCGCAGTCCGCTGAACTCCGGCAGGCAGTAGTCGGCCAGGATGATCTCCCAACCCTGGTCGATCTGGGCCAGAAATTCCGTCTCCGTTTCGACCCGTTTCCACTCCGGATCGTATCCGGCGCGGCCCAGCTCGTGCAAAGCCAGCTCGGCGTCGACGGGGCTATCCTCCACCAGAAGAACCTTGAGCTTCGTCGGCATCGGTCGGCCTCCTCCTTCTCCCTGATCTTCGGTTAGGGCGTCGGGGGCTGGTTCAGCAGCAGCCAATAACAGCCGATCTGCCTCACCGCCTCGGTGAATTGATCGAACTCGACGGGCTTGACGATGTAGCTGTTGATCCCTAGCTTGTAGCCGGCGACGACATCGCGTTCCTCGCGCGAGGAAGTCATAATGACCACGGGCAAGGTGTGCGTCCGCTGGTCGGCGCGGATTTGACGAAGAACCTCGAGTCCGTCCACTTTCGGCAGCTTCAAGTCGAGCAAGACCACTTTGGGCGTCAAGCCGGCGTCCCGGCCTTGATAGGCGCCCCGGCAAAAGAGGAAGTCAAGCGCCTCCTCGCCGTCGCGAACAATATGGATATTGTTGGCCAGATTATTCTTGCGGAGCGCATGCAGCGTTAATTCCACGTCGCTGGGATTGTCTTCCACCAGTAGGATCTCGACGGGATGCGTATTCATGACTGGGCTCCTTCGAGCGTGAAAAAGAACGTTGCGCCTTGGTCCGGTTTCCCTTCCCCCCAGATGCGCCCGCCGTGACGGTGGATGATCCGCTGGACGATGGCCAGCCCGACCCCCGTACCTTCGTAGGCCTCCGACGAATGCAGCCGCTGGAAAACGCCGAACAGCTTGCCGACATAGCGCATATCGAATCCAGCGCCGTTATCGCGAATGAAGTACACGGTCTCCCCGTCACGGCGATAAAAACCGACCTCGATGACCGCCGGATCCCGCTTGCGCGTGAATTTCAGGGCGTTGGAGAGCAGATTGACAAAAACCTGCTTCAGCAACCCGCGATCGCCTTGGCAGGCGGGCAGATCGCCAATGGTCATCTGGATCGGACGTCCGGGCGGCCCGCTGTCAAGCACCTCAAGCGCTTCGCGGGCGAGCACGGCCGGATAGACCGGACTCTTGGCCATCGCCTGCCGGCTGAACCGCGAGAACGAGAGAAGATCGTCCACCAGTCGGCCCATCTGAAGCGTATTCGAAAGGACGAGATTGAGGTAGCGTTGGACCTCCGCGGGCAGCTGAGATGCGTGCTCGTCGACCAGGATGCGCGAGAAGCCGAGCACCCCCCGCAACGGCGCCCGCAGGTCGTGCGACACCGAATAGGTAAACGCCTCAAGCTCTTGGTTGGCCGCTTCGAGCTCTTTGCGGGTCTTCTCCAAGCCGGCTTCAATTTCCTTGCGCTCGGTGATGTCTTCGATGGCCAGAAGGATGATCCGCTCCTTGCCGTACACTCTCTGAATCTGCCGGGCGTTTAAAAGCATGATGCGACGGCCGACGCCGATAAAATCATGCTCCACTTCATAGTTTTCAAAA
>JAPKZJ010000077.1:27500-42247 GCA_026393855.1 Candidatus Aminicenantes bacterium | reverse complement strand
GCCAGCCCCAAGCCCGCGCCCACGATGCCGTCGTTTCTCGGATCGGGAACGCGATGAAACTTCTCAAAAACGCGCTTCTGCTCGGCGGCCGGGATGCCGATGCCCCGATCCCGGACCCGAATGACCGCTGCGGCTTCGGTTTTTTCCAGAGAAAGATCGATCTCCCGGGCCTCGCCCGAATATTTCACGGCATTGTCGAGCAGATTCAGAACGGCTTGAAGGAGGGCGTCGCGGTCGCCGTTTATTTCCGGAATATCGTCCGCAACCGAGAGACGAAGCCGGAATCCCTTCTGGCGCAATGGGTATTCCATGACCCGGGCAGCCGAAGCCAGGACGTCGGAAACGGCGATTCTCGCGAACCGATAGGACCGTCGGCCCTTCTCGATCTTCGAAAAATCCAGAACGTTGGCGATCAAACGATCCAAGCGTTCGCTTTCATTGATGATCGTATCGAGATATTCGTCCTTCTTGGCGGGCTCCCGCAGACGGTTCAAGCGCAGGGTTTCGGCGAACATCCGGATTGCGGCCAAGGGGGTTTTCAGCTCATGCGAGACCGAGGCGACAAATTGGGACCTCAATTCCGCCGTTTCCAGATCGCGCCGCACGTCTCGCCAAAACAGAATCGAGCCGAAAATAGCCAGCCCAAGGGCAAGCCCGGCCATCAGAAGATAGATCGCCGATCGGGAATTCGACGGATCCGGAGGGGCGGCCCACGTCGAGGGAATGACGATCCTGGCATTGGGGAAAGCGGGTCCCAGGGGCAAGCCGCCGGGGACTTGAAGCTCTCCCAAAACCGAGCCGGCGGCTGAGCCGGCCGAACCGCCGACGGCGGCCAGGGCCGTGTTGAACGCCGCCCCGGCCTCGCAGGCGACCAGGATCTCTCGGTCGCCGGCCGCTTCTGCCCAGCTCACGAACCACGGGCCGGGCCCGAATAAGGACCAAGTTTCTCTTGCGGCGGCGATCTTTTCAGGCAGCTCGTCGGCTCGATCCGGATGACGAGACTGAATCTTGAGCACTTCGGCTAGTTTCTGCTTTTGAGGAAGGTCCCGCAGCACGGTCATGGCGGCAGCGCTTCTTTTCCGGACCTCGGAGATCGAGGACGTTTTGAGTTTGGCAAATAGGTCCAGCGCTTGAAGCGTCGCCCCCGGCATCAACCGGCCCCATGGGTAGACCGCCGGATCGAGAGCGGCGCAAATCGCCGCTTGATCCGATTCGGAATTCGCCAATCGTTCGGCGGCGTATAAGGAGTAGGGAATCCGAAATTCGTCTTGCACCTCGGCGGGAAGAGCCAGAAGAGCTCGCGCCATAGCTGCGGATTCCCCGGCCCGGCCCGCTTTGGAAAGCGACCGGGCCACCGCCAGGCGAGTCACGGCTTCCTGCTCCGGGGCCAAGCCGGTTTTGAGCATGGCTTGGCCGAGCTTGGCGGCTTGAACCGGATCGCGATCCGCGAATTCCGCCTTTTCGAGCCGGCGGAGATCTGCCGCGAAATCCCGGCCCCCGGAAGCCGCCGATTTCCGGGAAAAGGCCGGCTCATCCTCCCATGGCAGCCGCAATTCTCCATCACGCCATTCGCCGACGAAGACCGGAAGGGGACCGAGAGAGATACCGAGCGGAGGCGGGACGGGATTCCTCAGCCCTCCCTCAGCCAGAGCTTTAGCCTGGTCGAGGACCGAGAGGAGGGCACGCCCTATTTCCAAAGCAAATTTCCGGCGATCCTCGACAATCCGCTCCCGAGCCAACTCCTTGTCCTGGCTGACCAAACGCAAAGCAAAAAAAACAAGGAGCAGACTCGGCAAAACGATACTAATCAGATAATAAATAAATTTGGTGCGCCGGCGGCGTATCGCCATCATCGGATCTCGTTCCCGGGACCTATTCTACCATGCCGGCCGCAGCCGGATTGTCACGTGAATGTCATATTTCTCGGGAACAAGTTCAAATCGATCGATAGATTTCCTTGTCCGTGCGTTGGGGAAACCGAGGCTACTGTTTCTTATATTCGACCACAACGGACCCGGGGAGCGAGTCGATGTGGAGTCGGAGCTGTTTAAGCTCGGAGCCGCGAAGGATCCGCCGCTCGGAGACCTCATAGCCGTAGGACCAGGTCACGGCAAAGCGGCCGTCGGGGTCGATCTCCCGCGGCGAGACGGTGAAGTCGCTCGCCGCCTGTTCCCGGCGAAACGCAATGACGATCCCATCCCCTTCCGCCGGCCGATGGTACTGCATGACGCACCAATCCGTCGCTTTCAACGTCACCGGCGAAAGCGGGTAGAAATCGCCGAACCAATACGGACGCAGCCGCTTGCCTTCGGCGATCCCCTTGGCCAGCTCGGCCCGCGGGTAGTCCGCAGGCCGCGTGTCTTCGGCAAAGGAGATGCCCCCATTGAAGCCGCTGCGAAAGAGATACGGGTCCGAGCCCATCTGCCCGCAGGTGCTGAACGGTACATATCGGTTTAGTCCCGCACTCATTAATTGGTTCTTCGTGGCCGCGGCACGGACGGTGACGGCTTTCAGGTCCGTCATGTTGCAGGTGTTGTCGCTCCGCCACAAAGGCAAAGCCCGCGACATCGTCTCGAGGTCGATCCTCCGGCCGCCGCTGGCGCAATCGTCGATCATGAGGCGGGGGAATGCGGTCCGCAAGTCGTCCCACATGCGATACAGCCCCTGGATATAGCGCATCTCGCCCATGCCGCCGCGATTCGGATCCTTGTCGAGAGCCTTCCAATAAGGGAGAGGATCAATGTTGTAATCGATGCGCAGCCAGTCCATGCCGTAGGCGGCGATGACGGCTTTGAGGTAGGCGGTCATATGCGCCCGCGCCTCGTCGTTCCCGAGGTTGAACAGACCTCCCTTGGCGCCGCCGACGACCCAATCCGGATGAGATTCGGCCAGGTAGGTGCCGGCGGCCACACGCTCGGGCTCGAACCAGACCAGGAACTTCATCCCCGCCGCGTGCGCGGCGTCGCTGATGGGCTTCAACCCGCGCGGAAACCTGTCGGCGGGTTCGGCCATCGTGATCGGGAACCCGTAGTTGCCCATGCCCTCCGGGAAGCCTTTTTTCGTCCAATACGCGTCCAGCCAGAAGACTTCGAAGCCCAGGCCCTTGGCCGCGTTCAAATGGGCCGTCACGTTCGCCTCGGTGCTGTCGTTCATCTCGTAGAACGAGGTGCTCAAGTGGGCGATCGGCGGAGTGATCGGACGGCCGTCGATGTGGGGAACGATATGAGCCAGCATGGTCCGTCGAAACAGATTGCAGGCCCGGTCCGGATCGTCCCCGAACCAATAAAGCTGGAGAATGCGGGGACTGCGAAGGCTCTCGCCCGGATGCAGGACGGTGTGGAGGTTTTGCTGATGCACGGCGATGCGCAGCCCGTTCGCCGCGGGCGCCTCGATGAGCCCCCGCCATTGGCCGGACCAGCCCACGGCCGTGACGACGCCGCCCCCGCCATATTGGATATTGAAGAAGGGGGAATCGGCCGAAGAACGGCCGTTCTCAGCTCCGAATTCATACTTGGCGCCGGAAATAAGCGCCCGAGCGAAGGGCTGCCAATCGTCGTCCGCGCACCGGCTGCCTTTCAGCCCGTGCCAGATCGGGGCCGGCCCGGGTCCCGGCTTGATCGACACGTCCAGCGCCTGCAACTGCTCGATGACAGGCGTATCGACCGTCCCTTTGTTTGTGAACGCGAGAGTCCAGTCCAGGCCGGCAGAGTCCAGATAGACGGTGCAGAAGGCCCGGATTTCGAGCCCGGTCGTCGGGTCCGTGATCGTCAAGATGCGCAGGCGCTTCCCGACATCAACCGCTCGATCCTCGACCCGACTCGCCCAGGAGCCGATGAAAGATGCAGAAGGTCGGCCGCCGTAGACGAACGAAAACGGCAGCGCCGCCGAGGCGGCCGCCGAGAACATCGCCTCGGCCCGCTGCCGGTTGGCGGCGATCTCCCGATCCGCGGCCCTGCCGAGCGGCGCGGCGCTTGAAACAACGGCGACAAACATTCCCAAACCCAGGCCTAGGCGGACGGCTTTGTTTCCCATATACGCCTCTTTTCTCCTGCTTCGAATCGCGGCCTTCTCCGAATCTTTCTCCTCCGCCGACACTCCCCTGCCGTGGCCTCTTCGGACGGCCGTTGAAGCCATTGGGGCGTCAACAAGAGGCCTCTCGCCATCCGGGGATGCTGTCATGACCGGGAGCGCCTGTCAACTGCGGGAAGGTTGAATGTAAGGCCTTCCCGCCATCGTTCTCGGCTCTTGAGCCGGGCGATGGATTCGGATAATGTAGCCAAGATCGGAGCGCGCCAAAGCGCCGGGGCGCCTGACGGGGAGGATCGACCATGAGAAGCAAAATCGGGCTCGTTTTCGTCGCGACGATCGCTTTGGCCCTTTCGGCAGCGGCGGCAGGGTTCGACCCGGCGGCGGCGCACGACAAAGCCGGGCGGGACAAGTTCGTCGCCGCGCACATCGATCGGCCGGAAGAGGCGCCTTTCTCGTTCGTCTATGGCGGCCGGCCGTCATCCGCGCTCCTGGCCAAGTGGCCCTCGACGACCGAGACGAAAACGGACGGGCTCAAAACGCTCACAACCGTCGTTTATACCGACCCGGCCACGCGGCTCCGGGTGACCGTCGTGTACACCCTGTACTCGGACTATCCTGCGGTCGAATGGGTCGTTCGCTTTAAGAACGAAGGCCGCGCCGATTCGCCGATCATCGAGAACATCCTCATTTCGGCTCTGCGCTTCGACGACTGGCCCGCCGGCCCGGCCACCCTCCATCGGGCCCGGGGAAGCGACGCTCTGCGGACCGACTTCGCCCCGCTCGCCGACATCCTGACCGACGGCTCAGAAGTTGCCTTCGGGACTCGAGGCGGCCGATCCTCCGATGCGGCCTTGCCCTTCTTCAACATCGCCGCCCCCAGCCGGGGCGTCATGGCCGCCGTCGGCTGGACCGGCCGTTGGAAGGCCATGGTTAAAAAGCCCGCCGCCTCGCAAGTCTCTCTCGACGCAGGCATGGAAACGACCCATTTCCGCCTGCACCCGGGGGAGGAAGTGCGCTCGCCTTCGATGTGCCTGCTCTTCTGGAAAGGAGCCGATCGGTTCGACGGTCACAACCTGTTCCGCCGCTTCGTCCTGGCTCATCACTCGCCGCGGCCGAACGGCAAGCTCGTCGAGCCTCCCCTTTCCCACGGCGTCGGCTTCGGCGGGCCGGCCCCCTGCAACGAATACACCTGCGCCACGGAAGGCTATGTCCTGTCCATGATAGACCGGCTCGGCCAGTTCGGCCTCGAGCCCGAGGCTTTCTGGATCGACGCCGGATGGTACGAAAACGCGAGCCCCAGTTGGTGGGACGGCGTCGGCACCTGGTCCCCCGACAAGAAGCGGTTTCCGCGCGGCCTCAAACCGATCGGGGACGCCGCCCGCAGCAAAGGCAAGCGCTTCGTCCTCTGGTTCGAGCCCGAACGGGTTTACGAAGGGACCCGGCTCGACCGAGAGCATCCCGAATGGCTGATCCGCCTGCCGGACAACCCCGACCGGGTCTTCAACCTGGGAAATCCGGAAGCCCGAGCCTGGATGATCGATCACGTCTCGAAGCTCCTGCTCGCGGAAGGCGTCACCATCTATCGCCAGGATTTCAATATCAACGCCCTGCCCTATTGGCGGACGCTCGACGCCCCGGACAGGGTGGGGATCGCCGAGATCCGGCACATCGAAGGGCTTTATGCTTATTGGGACGCGCTTCTGACCAAAGTCCCCGGGCTGCTGATCGACAACTGCGCCGGCGGCGGGCGCCGCATCGACCTCGAGACGATCAGCCGCAGCATCCCGCTGTGGCGGACGGACTCCCAGCCCTGCGAGCCCAACGGGGAGCAAGGCCATACCTACGGGCTGCAATTGTATGTCCCTTTCAGCGGCACGGGGAACAACGATCCGCGGCGATACGCCTTTCGGAGCGCCATGTCCGGCGCTACCGTGCTGGCCTGGAACGTCAACGGGACGGTCAACGCGCCCGCCTTCGACCTCGCCGCGGCGCTCGCCGACATCGCCGAATTCAAAGCCTTGCGGCCCTTCTTCGCCGCCGATTACTACCCGCTGACGGAGTACTCGACCTCTGACGAATCCTGGGCCGCCTTCCAATGGGACCGGCCGGAGGAGCGGGACGGGATCGTCCTGGCCTTTCGCCGGAACGGCGCCCTCGAGGCCGCCAAGACCCTCGCCCTGCACGGCCTCGACCCCGGGGCCGACTACGAGGTCTCCTTCGAGGACTACGGGCTCGTCGTCGTCAAAAGCGGCCGCGAGCTGCGGACCGGGCTTGCCCTCAAGATCCCCCAAGCCGACACTTCGCTGCTCGTTAAATACCGCCGCATCAAGTGATCCGCCGCGCCCCGGGGAGGAAAAAATGAACTTCGAAGAAGTCGTCGCCGGCCGACGGACCGTCCGCGAGTTTCTGGCTCGCCCCATCGAGGAGGGAAAAGTCCGCAGGGTCCTGGAAGCGGGACTGGCCGCTCCCTCCAACGCCCATCTCAAGTCCTGGGAATTCATCCTGCTTCGCGACCGGGAGTCGCGCCGGACCGCCGTCGTCGATCATTTGAAAGCCCGGAACCTCGCGGATCGGGAGGAGACCGATCGCTTTCTAGCCGCCTTCGAGGACGAGGCTCTTAAAAGCGTCTATCGTCGATCTCTTCCCCTCCAGCTGACGATGATGCTGGAAGCCCCCGAGGTGCTGATCGTGGTCTACACGGCGAAGCCTCTCGTCGACTGCCGAAGGCTTTTCGATTTGAATCCTCTCGCCTCCGCCTGGATGTGCATCGAGAACATCATGCTGGCCATGGCCGCGGAAGGCCTGTTCGGCTGCACCTACACGCCCTACGACGCCGCGGGGCTGAAAAAACACTTGGGGATCCCGGAAGGCCGGGAAATCGCCGCCGTCATCCCCTTCGGGTATCCGGCCAAGATGCCGGACGCCTGGCCGGCCGAGGCGCTGGAGCCCCGGCTCCACGTTGACCGCTGGTAAAAGGAGGCTCCGCGAATGAACAACTCGGGCCGCACCATGCGAGCCGCCCGCGAGGCGAAAGGCGAATTGAGCGTCGCATTGTTCGGGAAACCCCTGCCGTTCAAACTCGGACCCTGCCAGATCAAGACTTACATGCTGCCGCTGGACAAGCGCCAAGCGCCCCGGGAGACGAACCTGGTCGAGGGGATGTTCTAAACCGCCCCTACCAAGCTTTCTCGGAATGCAGCTCCCAGACCTCTTCCTCGGCGTTTTCCCGAAGATAGTAGTAGCGGCCCTGGTAGAAGCAAAAGAGAACGCCGTTGGAGATGCGGCCGGTGAAGGGGAGGTCCAGCCGCTTCAGCTCCCGCCCCTGCTGGTCGAAGACGGCGAATTCGACCGCATCCTTGCGAAATATATAGGTTCTGGCGACGAATTTTCCGTCGAAGATCTCGAAATAGTCGAGGCCCGGGGTCTGGTCGGGGAAGTAAAGCATCTTCTCGTAATCCGCCCAGCTCATCCTGCGTTCGCGGTCCTCTCGAATGGGTTTGACGATCGCTTCCTTCAGGTCGGCCGTCATCTTGACCGGCGCCAACGGCAGGTGGACTTCCCGTTGCCGGATCCCGTTCCGGTCGTAGACGGTGACGACGGATTCCCGCGCCGCATCGATGACGTAGATCTGGTCGCCGACCACCCGGGGGGCAAAGTAATCGGCCACCAGATTGAGCTTCATCAGGCCCTGGGATGTCTTCCGCGCTCCGATTTCCCTGACCAGCTTGAAGTCCTTGTCGTAGAGCCGGATCGTCGTCGTCGTGCCCTTGTCGTCGAAGTTGAAATCCCTGATCACGTATCCCTCGCCCAGGCGATAGACCGCCCCCTTGAACGCGCCAACTGTCACCGCGACCTCGCTGACGTAATTGCCGTCCAGGGAAAAGCGGGCCAGCTTGTGGGAGCCGGGAAGGTCCAGGTGATCTTTGAAGACTCGGATGAGGTACAGGAAATCGAACTCCCCGGGTCCTTGCCCTTCGCGTCCGAAGGTCTTGACGAAGGCGGCCCCCTTCGGCCCCAGGGTGTAGAAATGCGCGGCCACGGAATTTTCCACGATGTACATGCGGCCGTCGGCGATGGTGAGATAGAACGGGTTTTGGACTTGGGGCAGCTTGGCCACCAGTTCGGCCGCCGCCGGGAGGGTCAAAGCCAACAAACCGGCTGCAATCGCCATCAGGCCAATCTTCCAAGATGCTATTTGTTCCCTCATACCGAACCTCCTCGGCGAAGGCGCATTGGCGTTCGGCGCCCCCCCCTCTAGAATACGATATTTCGGCCCCGCATGTTGTAAAGCAGGGCGAAAAACCCGCCCGTCCAGCCATGGAGCGGAAGATCCGAGCCGCGCCCCGGGGCCGTTAGTTCCCCTTCTTCAAAATAGCATCCAGGACGGGGTCGCGCAGGGCGAGATAATCGTCGAGGGTCAGCTCGACGAGGACGTCCGGCGTCAGGGAAGGATCGTCCCCCTCGACGAACTTGAAGTATTTGGTCGAGTAGGACACCTTGATCTTGAGATTGGGAAGAGTCAGGGTTTGGATCTCGCCGTAATGGTTCGGTCTGCCGCCGGTCGGCTCGCCGTAGAAAACGGCTTCGGTCTTCTTCTTGAGGTCCAGTGCGTTGAGGATCGCCGAGGAGAACGTCCGCCGGCCGAGAATGACGAACAGGCGCCCTTTCCGGTTGATCTCCTTGTCCGCCGCCAATTGTTGGATAAAGGGGTCAAAGATCGACGAATCCCCGCCGCCGTTGGCGCGCAGGTCGATGACCAGCCTATCGACGGGGTTCTTGCGGATCGCCTCCCAGAGCTCGGCGGAGAAGGCGGCAAACGGCCGGTTGGGGAGGTCTCGGCAGGAATTGTAGGCGAAATAGAGCGTCCGCGATGCGGACAGATAGGCGAACTCATAGGCCGCGGCGGCGGTACGGCGGTAGACGGGCAGCCGCGCGGGATCGACCGCCGGCGCCGCCCAGGCGATTTTGCGGACGTCGCCTACGGCGAGACTTTTCATCTTAGCCGAGGCCGTCCCGCCGGCGGGCGTCCGGACCGTGAAGGTCGCCTCTTCGGGCACAGCGAGAAGCCCCAGCCCGAGCAGGTGTTCGGAGGAGCCCAAAAATCTGGGCACAAAATCCTTGACCTGAGCTTCGTTGTCGTGGGGGAAGATCCCGGCGAAGGCGCGGACGACCTCGTCGATGGGATGCCCGTCGACCGATTCCAGCCGGCCGTTGAGGAGCCCGGCGAATTCCGGCGTCGTGTCGGTGACGCAGATCCCCTCCTTGAACCAGTAGAGCTTAAAGGGGAACGCCCTCTCGGGCATGATGGTGAACGAGGTGTGGGAATCGCCCACGGCGGCCACCAGGCGGGATAGGCCAAGCAGAAACTCGGCCCGGTTGAGCGTGGGGATTTGGGCTTTCAAGGCCGCGACACCCGCCTGGAATTCCTCGCGGGTCGTCTTGAAAAAGAGATTCTTATGCCGGGCCGGCAGCTCCTTGGCCAGGAAATTGAGGTCCGCGGTCCACCCATCCCGCTCCGCCGGGGTCTCCCCCGTTTTCTGAAGTCCGCGCGGGGCGGCGACCGCCAAAGACGCCGCCATCAAGACGATGAGGAAGGCAGAATATTTCCGGCTTGGCCAAGACATCTTTATCAATCTCCTTCAAGCGATCGTCCGCTATCCGACTTGGGTTCGGGCAGCCCCAGGCTGACCCGGTTCCAGAAGCCGCCGAAGGCGATGGCCAGCAGCGGGTAGAGCCGAAGCGGCAGGACACCGGCGACGAGGCCGGCCAGGCTGAGGAGCGCCGACGCGGCTCCTTTGGTCGAGCGATAGATCAGCGCGTCGATGGTCATCTTTCCGCGGTAGCGGGCAGAAAACGGCAGGGGGACGTAGAGCACTTCTTTGGAAGCGCGGAAGACCGAGTAATCCACTGTTTTGGAGAGGAAGAAGGCCGCCCCCAGGACCGGCAGCAGCGGCAGGGCGACGCCGGCCAGAGCGGCGGCTCCGTACAGCAGGGGGATGGCGGCCAGGATGTGGCGCACCTGGAAGCGGCGCAGCAGCCGGGGACAAAGCCCCAGTTGAAGCCCAAAGGCCACCGCGTTGACGCCGCCGAAGAAGAAGCCGAGGAAGGCGGTGCGCGGCTCCTGCAGCGGCATGGCGGCCTGCAGGCTGCGGTGGAAGGCGATGTCGAAGAGCACCGAGATCGACTGCGAGGCGATGACCATCAGGGCCAAGCGGCCGAGGGTGGGATCGGAGCGCAGCAGGTCCCAGGCGAAGTGGTCGGCCAGGCGCTCGGGCTGCCGGTCGGCGGCCGTCCGTTCCGGACCCGCCTGACGGAAAGCGCGCCGGCTGAGCAGCATCGCGGCGACAGTCAAGACGGCGGCGCAAAGGACGACCTGCTCCGATCCGATCCGCTCCGAGAGCAGGCCGGTGAGCAATCCGCCGGTCACCGAGCCGGCGGTCGTGGCGGCGATGATCACGCCGTTCCAGCGCTTGCTGTCCTCCGTCGAGAACAGGCTGTTGATGAAGGCCCAGGACTGCTCCACGATCAGCACGATATAGGCCTGGGCGAAGACATAGAGCACGAACGCGCTACCGCGGACGCCGCGGCGGGCGGCGGTAGCGGTCGCCGCCAAAACCAGCCCGGATACGACCAGGGTGAGTGCGTACGTGGCCGAGGGGCCAAAGCGGCGCAGCAGGCGGCTGATGGCGTAGGTAAGAAGGATCATGACCAGGGGCAACAGCATCAGCGCCTCGGTCAGCCGGCTAGCGTGGTAATGGGCCAGAAAGATAGAGGAAGCAGCCGACCGGGCCATCTCGTAGCCCATCAGGGCCAGGGTGGCGGCGGCCACGATGGTCATCACCGCGGGCAGGAGCTTGGGCCGGTCGGGCATGCGAACAATTTACCATAGAAGCGGGCGAATTTCCGAAACGGGGCTGAGGAAGCCCGAGTTCCTCCTCGTCGGGCCTTTCGATGAAGCTGAAGCCGCCGGCCCGGGACCAACGCTTTGCCCTTACCCAGCTTTAACCTTGAAGCACAGGAGCTCGGCCGCCGACGTGACGGTGAGCGGTTTGAGCGCCGCCGTGCCGGCGGCGGCGGAAAATCTCGCCCCACGGTACGTGACGAGAAGCAGATCGACAAGCGCCGGAACATTCAGGTGCACGGCCAACCGCGCTGTCTCGTGGGATTCCAAGGTGAAGCGCTCTTCGAACTCTTCCGTCGCCAGCTTAACCCGGTCCTTAGCCGTGGCTTGGCCCAGCACGGCTTGGCGCAGCTCGGCCAGGTCATCGATCGCCGGCACTGCCAGCAGCAGGCGACCGCCCGGCGCTAAAAGCCTTTGGAACTCCTCGGGGTTATGCCTGGCGGTGATGGACAAAATGCAGTCAAACGCCTGATCCGCAAAGGGCAGGCGGCGATCGCCGTTGGCCGCAATCCAGCGCTGCCCCGGATAGCGCTGGGCCGCCGCGTCCACTGCGGCCGTCGAGATGTCCACGCCGAACCCCTCCAGCCCGAAGCGGCCGGCCAGGGCCGCGAGGTAAAAGCCGTCGCCGCAGCCCACGTCGAGGACGCGAGCGCCCAGGGGGATCCGGATCCCGGCCAAGGCGGCGGCGAGGCATTCGAGCAAGCGTGCTCCTAAACCCGCGTCAAGCAGCCGTCGGCGCGCGCAAACCATAGCTTTGGTGTCGCCTGGTTTTTTGGCCTGCTTGTCCTGGGGCAAGAGCAGGTTCACATAGCCGCTGCGGGCGATGTCGAACGCATGGCCCGCCGGGCAGGTGCAGGACCGCTCCGCCCAATGCAGCTCCTGACCGCAGCGGCGAACCGGGCAGACGACGGTCATGGAGCTTCACCTCCTTTTTGACCTGAAATAAAAAAGGGCGGACGAGCCCTTAAGGGCCGTCCGCCCGATCATTCTTGGTTAAGAAGCGGGACCGCCCGTCCGGCTATATTACCGGGGTGGGAAGCCGCGCTTCGAGAAAGCTAAAAGCTTTCGGTCAGTACCGGTTCCGGCCGCCGCCGAAGCCGCCGCCGCCGCCGCCCGTGCGGGGCCGGTCGGTCTTGGCCTGGGCTTCGTTGACCTTGAGGGCCCGGCCCTTGAGGTCGCGACCGTTCAGGGCGCTGATGGCCTTGAGCGCTTCGTCCTTGTTCGTCATTTCGACGAAGCCGAAGCCGCGCGACTGGCCGGTGGCCTTGTCGCTGATGACGGCGGCCTTGTCGACGGCCCCAAAGGCCTGGAAGGCTTCGCGCAGATCGGTCTCGGTCACGGAAAAGGACAGGTTGCCAACATAGATGTTCATACTCGTCTCCTTCGACGATGGAATCCGCCCGGTTTTGCTCCGAGGGTTCCTGAGAAAAAGTATCCGAGCGAGAAAAAGGAAAGGAGTATGCCGCATCACAGGCAGGGCTTTGGCCCCTGGTTCCTTCTCCAGGTCAGACGTGGAGGCGGGGCGCGGCCTCCTGCTTGCTTTACGCCCACGGAAAAAGAAAAAAACCCGGCAACGTCCTACTCTCCCACTCGGCAGCCCGAGCAGTACCATCGGCACCCCAGGGCTTAGCTTCCGTGTTCGGAATGGGAACGGGCGTTTCCCCTGCGTCATGGTCGCCGGGATTTAATAATCGTTTTAAATCCCAATCGAATTTCGCTGCATGTTTTGTCGAGAATAAACCTTATGGTCAAGCCTCACGGGCGGTTAGTACTGGTAAGCTTCACGCGTTACCGCGCTTCCACACCCAGCCTATCAAACGAGTCGTCTACTCGTGCCCTTCAGCCCTTGCGGGAGGGAGAACTAATCTTGGGGCGTGCTTCCCGCTTATATGCCTTCAGCGGTTATCACTTCCGAACGTAGCTACCCGGCGATGCCCCTGGCGGGACAACCGGCACACTAGAGGTTCGTTCGTCCAGGTCCTTTCGTACTATGGACCACCCCCCTCAATTCTCCTGCGCCTGCCGTGGATAGGGACCGAACTGTCTCGCGACGTTCTGAACCCAGCTCACGTACCGCTTTAACCGGCGAACAGCCGGACCCTTGGGACCCGCTTCAGCCCCAGGATGCGATGAGCCGACATCGAGGTGCCAAACAGTCTCGTCGATATGAGCTCTTGGAGACTATTAGCCTGTTATCCCCGGCGTACCTTTTATCCGTTGAGCGATGGCCCTTCCATTCGGGACCACCGGATCACTATGCCCGAGTTTCCTCCCTGCTTGAGATGTCTCTCTCGCAGTCAAGCTCCCTTATGCCATTGCACTCTACGGTTGATTTCCAAACAACCTGAGGGAACCTTAGGGCGCCTCCGTTACATTTTGGGAGGCAACCGCCCCAGTTAAACTACCCACCTAACACTGTCCGCCTCCCCGATCAGGGGAGCGAGTTAGAATCTCAGAATCGCAAGAGTGGTATCTCACCGTTGGCTCCACCAGTCCCGGAGGACCAGCTTCAAAGCCTCCCACCTATCCTGCGCATGCTATCCCAAAATCCAATGCTAGGATGCAGTTAAGGTGCCGGGGTCTTTCCGTCCAGCGGCAGGTAACCGGCGTCTTCACCGGTACCACAATTTCGCCGTACCCCTCTTTGAGACAGCGCTCAAGTCGTTACGCCTTTCGTGCGGGTCGGAACTTACCCGACAAGGAATTTCGCTACCTTAGGACCGTTATAGTTACGGCCGCCGTTTACTGGGGCTTCGGTTCAGAGCTTCGCTTGCGCTAACCCCTCCCCTTAACCTTCCAGCACCGGGCAGGCGTCAGACCCTATACATCGATTTTATGTCTTTGCAGAGTCCTGTGTTTTTGCTAAACAGTCGCCTGAGCCATTTCTCTGCGACCTCCTCGGGCTCCATCTGTACGACTTCACCCTAACGAGGCACCTCTTTTCCCGAAGTTACGAGGTTAGATTGCCGAGTTCCTAAAAGAGGGCTCATACGTGCGCCTTAGGATTCTCTCCTGATCTACCTGTGTCGGTTTCCGGTACGGACACCTGAGATACGTTCTTAGTGGCTTTTCTCGGCAGTTTGGAGTCAGTGAGTTCGCAAGGCCGAAGCCAAGCTTCCTCGCCATACTCGAGGTTAACGAGGTCCTGGATTTGCCTGGGACCTCCCTCTACTAGGCGACCGCACACATCCAGACGTGCGTACACGTATCCTCCTGCGTCCCCACATGGTGACTCTCAGGCGGTGCAGGAATGTTGACCTGCTGTCCATCGGCTACGCCTTTCGGCCTGACCTTAGGATCCGACTAACCCTGGGCGGACTGACCTTCCCCAGGAAACCTTAGATTTTCGGCGCGGCTGGTTTTCACAGCCGTTATCGCTACTCATGCCGGCAGGGTCTCTTCCGAAGAGTCCACCAACCCTTACAGGTCGGCTTCAGCCTCGTCGGAATGCTCTTCTACCATCGTCGGCGGCCCGAAGGCCACGACGATCCGCCGCTTCGGTCGTATACTTTAGCCCCGTTACATTGTCGGCGCAAGAACGCTTGACCAGTGAGCTGTTACGCTTTCTTTAAAGGATGGCTGCTTCTAAGCCAACCTCCTGGTTGTCTTCGTATCCTCACATCCTTGCCCACTTAGTATACAGTTAGGGACCTTAGCGGACGGTCTGGGCTGTTTCCCTTTTGACCACGGAGCTTAGCCCCCGTAGTCTGACTCCCGCGCAGTAGTCGGGGGAATTCGGAGTTTGGTTGGATTTGGAAGATCTTTCGACCCCCTAGGCCATCCAGTGCTCTACCTCCCACGCTATTCACGCGAGGCT
>JAPKZJ010000077.1:0-25000 GCA_026393855.1 Candidatus Aminicenantes bacterium | reverse complement strand
ATTGCGCAAAATTCCTCACTGCTGCCTCCCGTAGGAGTCTGGGCCGTGTCTCAGTCCCAGTGTGGCCGTTCACCCTCTCAGGCCGGCTACCCATCTCAGCCTTGGTAGGCCATTACCCTACCAACTAGCTAATAGGACGCAGGCTCATCTCCAAGCGCCTTGCGGCTTTAACTTCGAAGGCTTACGCCCCGAAGCTTCATGCGGTATTAGACACCCTTTCGAGTGCTTATTCCCCGCTCGGAGGGAGATTACCCACGTGTTACTCACCCGTCTGCCACTCACCGTATTGCTACGGCGCGTTCGACTTGCATGTGTTAGGCACGCCGCCAACGTTAGCTCTGAGCCAGGATCAAACTCTCCAATTATAAGCACCCTTGCGGGTACTTAGCAGAGTTTTACTGGCAATCTAGTTCAGTACACATCGCTCCGCTTTTCGATTCAAAGATCTGTTTTCCTCCGCCCGGGAGAAAAAGCTTCCCCATCACTCGATTTCTCATGTGTTCAACCTTAACGGTTGATTATGGAGAAGGCTCGAACATAATACGATTTCGCCGGTTTGATGTCAAGGGAAAATTAAAACTTTTTTAAGATTTTATCTGATTGTTTTTCAAGCAGTTATCAGCGGATGCGCATTATACCAGAATCCAGTCCGAAGTAAATCCCCAAAACAAGATCGTCAACGCCCGGCAACCGCTCGGCACCCTCGAGACGCCGGCCGTTGTCGCCGCGGCGCTGAAAACACCGTTTTTCCTAAGAAAAACGCCGTTTCAAAGCCCGGCACGGATTTCGCAATAGGGTTGAGAGGGTCGGCGAAGCAGGCTCGTGACGACAAAGGATATGGATCGTCGTCCCGAGCGCGGCTGGAAGCCGTGCGCGGGGACCTCAAGAGATTGCTTCGCTCCCTTCGACGCCTTTGTCAGGAGAGATTGCCACACGCCCTTCGGGCGCTCGCAACGACAGAAACGACAGACATGAACGCCACGGACGATCATAAACGCGACGGCGCCAAGCCCGGATTCAGCCTGATCGAAGTCATTGTCACCATGAGCCTGGCCTGTTTCCTGATGATCGGGACGGCCGAAATGCTCGTCCTGGCTCTTCGCGTCCAAGGGCGGGCGCGGGCCGGGATGGAGATGACAGACCTGGTCAGGGCCCGGCTGGAGGAATTACGCGCGGAGACGACGGCGAGCTCCGAGGGTATGGGCTTACCCTTTGTGGACGGTTCGGCTTCGGCGGCCGGACGCGGCAACCGGCAGTATCTGATCTCCTGGACGGTTGACGCAAGCGCGAGATTCCCTCGCCTGATCGAAGTCCGCATCTCTCCGGCCGGATCGTCCGACCGGGTCGCTCTGCGCATCCCGCTATTCGTCAGTCCGGAGCTGGGGTTTTGAATGAATAGGCGCGGCTTGACGATGATCGAGGCGCTGCTCTCCCTTTGCCTCCTGTCATTGATGACGCTGGGGAGCATCGAGGTCTTTTCGTCAGGTCGGCGCGTCTTTTTTCGAATGAGCGCTGCCCAGGAAAAGGACGAACGGGCGCGCGCGGGACTGGATAAAGCTCGATCCGATCTGCGGGAGGCCGGCCTAGGTTTGTCCGGTCCGGCGAGGTTTGGGATCATCGAAAGCCTCTCGGCCGGAGTGACGAGTTTCGTCATCTCCTGCTTGGAGAAAGAGATCCCGCTAAGCGCCGATTCGGCGGCCGGAGAAACATTCCTGGCCCTGGCCGAGACCCGAGATTTAGCCGCGGGACGGCGAATCTGCCTCTTCTCCCCCGATCATGCCGAGACGGGAACCATTGCCGCCGTTCAAACCGGGGGGATCGTGCTTTATTCCCCCCTTTCGCAAGGCTGCCGGGCCGGCGACACCGTCCTTTTGCTGATCAGAAACACCGAGATCTTCTGGGACGGGGAGGATCGGGTTCTGCGGCGGCGGGTCAATGCCGGCGCGGCCCAGCCGCTGATCGAGGAAGTGGCGGGCTTCGCCTGTCGTTTCGACGCCGCGGCGAGAATCATCAGACTCGAGATTCGGTTGGCCGGCAGCGAGGAGGCCCCTTATGCAGCGACGGTCTTCGCCAAGAATCTTGCGTTCGCCGGCTCGGACCCGGAATAATCCGGCCCGGGCCGAGGCAGGAGGCCGAAACGGCTCCCTGTCGCTCACCGTGATCTTTCTGTTTTTCCTATTCTCCGGCCTCGGGCTGGGCTTGGTCATGCTCTCGGATGAGTTCGGCCGGATGGCGGTCTCCCGGCGCGACGCCCTGCGCCTCGAATGTGCGGCGGAGAACGGCGTCAAAGACGCTCTGGCCGGGATGACGGCGACGACGACGACGATAGCCGCCTCCGTTTCCAACGAGCGGCTGGAGTCTCTTCGCGCGAACGCGGCGGCGGGGGGAATTCTCGCGGCGGAGGAAGCCATGCGCATCACCTTTCCCTTTCTGACGGAGGGTGCTTCGGGCTCGCTGGCCTGGTCCGCGACGGCGGCCTGCGGGCTGAATCGTTGGCGCGACGAAGGGGCCTACGGCCGGGCCGAGTATCTTGTCGCCATCGACGCCCGGGGGCGGCTCGCGGGATGGCGGCCCGAGGCGACGGCGGGGCTCGACTTGTCGCTCGACATCCTGTCGGGCCGTCCTCCGCTGGCGTATCTTCCGTTTCTTCTGGCCGGAACCGAAGCCAACGAAACGGCCGCCTTGCTCCTGGCGGAAGGACGAATCCAATTTGCGGCCGGCGGCCGCCGTCGCCTGTCGCCGCACGGGCTGGTCTCGCCTCGCCCCCTCATACCCGGGGACGCGTCTCCCCTGCTGGCCGAGGCGATGAAGATCGGGATGCTCGAGCCCGGAGGAATCCGGCTCGCTCTATTAAGGCAAGCCCTCGGGCTTCCGCCGGTCAACGAGCCTGTCCCCGACGGTGTTTATCTTATCCGCAACGATTCCGGCCCGGGGGGCGTCTTCGTCCAGGGCGATCTGGACCGCTTGCTTCTGGCCATCGAGGGCGGCCGCCAGATCATCGGATTCGAAAGCCCGGCCGGCGCCTGGAAGCTGGCCTTCACCCCGGGCCTCGGCCCGACCGAATTCCTGACGCCGGAGGGGCTCAGGCAGGACGACCATCCGCCTTTGGGGATCGTCTTCGTCAACGGCGCCGTCGGGTCCCTGAGCGCCGCCACGGTCGACTCCTCCGGCGCCCTCGTCGCCGCGGAGGAAGCCGGCATCCCCTGTCTTCGCGACGGCCAATCGCTGACGATCGTTTCCACGGACGAGCTGGTCATCGATTCGGACCTGCTGCACGAAGGCGTGCGCTGGGCCGATACCATCCCCTACCTCAAGGATCGGCAATCCCAGCTAGTCGTCTACGCGGGCAGCCGCGACGTCCTGGATGGGACGGATACGAGGGGCGCGATCAGGATAGGAGCGGATGCTCCCTCCGAGGTCAGAATCCAAGCCTCGCTGGCGGCGGCCGGGTCGCTGGCCGTGGAGGGCGCCGCTAAAAAAGTCGTCGTGAGCGGCGGTCTCCAAGCCGCTTCCTTGCGGCTGGGCGACAACCGCCTGACGATCGCGCCCGATGAGCGGATCGCCGACGGACGGATGACGCCGTGCTGCGGCCCGCTCGCCGCCGAGCCGGTCCTGCTCGTTCTCGGGCTCCGTCCCCAGGCCTGGCGCGAGGGGAAATAAAATCGTGGCCCAGAAGGGGATCTTTCGCCGCAGGCCGGGCTTCACCCTCATCGAAACCGCCTTTGTGCTGGCCCTGGCAGGCGGAATCCTCTGCCTGGGCGCCGGATCGCTTTTATCGCTGGTCCCGAAGTACAGGCTGGAAAGCGCCGTCTGGGAAGTCCGATCGACGCTCAACCGGGCCCGCTGGCAGGCTCTTCACGAAGGAGTTTCGTTTCGAGTTCGTTTTCTTGCCTCCGGCGTGACGACGGAAAGATACGATCCCGAGTCGGAGTCTTGGGTTCTGTACCGACGGCGGGCAATCGACGGGGTCCGCGTATCGGCCAACAACTCGCCCATCTTCACGGCGCTGGGAGCGGTGACCGGCCTGGCCACGATCACCGCATCCAACAGCTGGGGCGTCTATAAGCTGACGCTGGCCATCACCGGCCGGGTGAAGACGGCACGAATCCCCTAGCGACGCGCAATTATCGCGAGCGACTTGACAACCGGGGAGGCGGGCCTTATTTATTAAGTGAGGCTAAAAAGTTCGGTTGAACGGGCCTCTGACGGCGCGACGAAGCGGGACAAGGCGAAAAGGCCTCCCGCAAGCAATGAATGGGTGAGGCGCTGTCGGAGGCCCCCTTCATTTTAGGCCTCGCAAAATCCTTCCGAATCCTTGGCCGGGGTCCTGGCTCCCCTTTGGATTGAAATAGGGGCGTTTGTTGGGGTATAAGTAATCATCTTGTCCATCATACCCACTCTCGGAGGAGACCCCATGTCCAAGCGCTTTGCCCTGCGTCTGTCTCTCAGCCTGCTCGTGCTGGCCCTGGCCGTACCGTTCCTGGCCGCCCAGGAGCCCTACAAAATTCCTCCCAAAAACGTCATGGACATCCTGAACGCTCCGCCCACACCGCGCGTCTCGATGAGCCCCGACCGCTCGGTGATGCTCCTCGTCGAATCCGAGAGCATGCCGACCATCGCCTATATCTCCCAGCCCCTGCTCCGGATCGCGGGGATGCGCATCACCCCGGCCAACGACAGCAGCCAGGTCCTGGTCTTCAGCACGGGACTGACCTTGAAGACGATCAAGGACGGCCTGGAACGCAAGATCGACCTTCCGGCCGGAATCAAATTTACCGGCGCCTCGTGGTCGGACGACGGCAAATGGATCGCCTTCGCCCGCTACCTCGATGACGGCGTCGAGCTTTGGGTCGTCGACGCCGCGACCGGCAAGGCCAAGGCCCTGACCCCGGCCAAGCTGAACATGGTCACCGGCGACATCGTCTGGCTGCCCGGCAACGCCAAGATCCTCTGCCAGATGATCCCGCAGGATCGCGGCCCCGCGCCGGTCGAGCCCCGCATCCCCATCGGGCCCACCGTGCAGGTGTCGGGCGGCAAGCAGACCAAGGTCGCCACCCTGCAGGACCTGCTCAAAAGCCCCTATGACGAAGCCCTATTCGACTACTATGCCGCCGGCCAGATCGTCGAAGTCGACATCCTCTCCGGCCAGACGAAGTCCGTCGGAAAGCCCGGCATCTACGCCTCGGCCAACCCCTCGCCGGACGGCGCCTATCTCCTGGTCAACCGGATCAAGAAGCCCTACTCCTACAGCGTCTCGATGAACGGCTTCGCCCGCTCGACCGAGATCTGGGACCGGGCCGGGAACCCGGTTAAGACGATCACCGACCTGCCCACGGCCGAGGATGTGCCCATGAATGGCGTTCAGGTCGGGCCCCGCTCGATCAACTGGCAGGTCCTAAAGCCGGCCACGCTCTATTGGGTCGAGGCGCTCGACGGCGGCGATACCGACAAGGTCGTCCCCTTTCACGACAAGGTCCTGACCCTCCCGGCGCCGTTCACCGGCGAGCCCAAAGAGGTCTTTAAATCCGAGAACCGGTTCGGCGGCCTGACCTGGTTCGGCACGCCAGGCCTGGCCATCGCCTCCGAGATGAACCGCCGCAAGATGCGCCGGATCTCCTGGATCGTCGACATCGACAATCCCGCCGTCGCCCCGAAGAAGCTCTTCGACCTCAACACCCAGGACGCCTACGGCGACCCGGGCCAGCCCGTGATGACGATGAAAAACGGCGATCGGCTCATCCTTCAGGACAAGGACTGGATCTATCTCACCGGCGCGGGCGCCTCGCCCAAGGGCGATCACCCGTTTTTGGATAAGATGAACCTCAAGACCGGCGAGAAGATCCGCCTCTTTCAATGCGTCGACGGCAAGTACCAGTCCTTCGTCGGATTCGCCGGTGAGGGCCGGGATTCGATCATCATCTCGCAGGAATCCAAGACCGAGGTCCCGAACTATCATCTCTACGCCCTCAAAACCAAGAAGTCCAAGCCCCTGACCGCCTTCGCCGATCCCGCACCGCAGATGACCGGGGTCAAGAAGCAGCTCATCAAGTACAAACGGAACGACGGCATCGAGCTCTCGGGCACGCTCTATCTCCCGGCCGACTACAAGGAAGGCACCCGCCTGCCCGTCGTCGTCTGGGCCTACCCGATGGAGTACGGCGACGCCTCCACCGCCGGCCAGGTGCGCGGCTCCACGGATCGCTTCACTTTCTACCGCGGCACCTCCCAGCTCTTCTTCGTCACCCAGGGCTATGCGGTCCTCGACAATGCCCAGATGCCCGTCGTCGGCGATCCCAAGACGGTCAACGACACCTTCGTCACCCAGATCGTGGCCAACGCCCAGGCGGCTATCGACGTCCTGGACAAGATGGGGGTCGGCGATCCCAAGCGGGTCGGCGTCGGCGGCCACAGCTACGGCGCCTTTATGACGGCCAACTTGCTGGCCCACTGCGACCTGTTCGCAGCCGGCATCGCCCGCTCCGGCGCTTACAACCGGACTTTGACGCCGTTCGGGTTCCAGAGCGAACAACGGTCGTTGTGGGAGGCTCCCGACACTTATCTCAAGATGTCGCCGTTCATGTACGCCGACAAGATCAAGACCCCCCTGCTTATGATCCACGGCATGGCCGACAACAACTCGGGCACCTTCCCCATCCAGTCCGAGCGGCTGTTTGCGGCCCTCAAGGGCTTCGGAGCTACGGTCCGGTTCGTCTACCTGCCCTACGAGAGCCACGGCTACAGCGCCCGCGAATCCGTCCAGACGGTGCTGGCCGAAATGTTCGAGTGGTTCGACAAGTACGTGAAGAACCGCAAGTGACCGCGCGGTGACGGATCGTTCTTCCATCCCCCCGCTCCGAGAAGGGCGGGGGGATTTTTTTCGGGCCCAGCCGGCTCGTTGACTATATTCATCATTTTGGGTATATTGTTTCCATAATGAGTCGCAAAATGGAAACATATGACCGTTTTTTCAAAGCGCCAGAGAGCAGCTTTTTCCTCTTCGGCCCTCGCGGCACCGGGAAATCCACTTGGACGTCGTCCGTTCATCCAGATGCTCTCAACGTCAATTTGCTGGAGCCCGACCTGTTTCGATCCTACAGTGCCCGGCCGGAGCGATTGCGGGAAATTCTCCAAGGGAATGCCGGGCAGCGGACGATCGTCATCGACGAAATCCAGCGTGTCCCCGAGCTTCTCGGCCTTATTCACCAGCTGATCGAAGAAGATCCCACCCGGCGCTTCATTCTGACGGGATCCAGCTCGCGCAAGCTTAAAAGAACCGGCGTTGATCTTCTGGCCGGACGGGCGGTTTTAAAGACCCTGCATCCTTTCATGGCGGCCGAGCTGGGTGACGCTTTTTCGCTGGAAAAAGCTTTGATCTTCGGGCTTGTGCCGCTGGTGTTCTCCTCCGGCGATCCGGGAGACGTCCTCCGCAGCTATGCGGCGCTTTATCTCAAGGAGGAAGTCCAAGCGGAAGGAATCGTCCGCAACGTCGGCCAGTTCTCCCGCTTCCTCGAATCCATCAGCTTCTCGCACGGGTCCGTCCTCAACGTAAGCTCGGTCGCCCGCGAATGCGAAGTCGAGCGGAAAACAGTCGTGGGCTATCTCCAGATTCTCGAGGACCTTCTTCTGGGTTATCGGGTTCCCGTCTTCCGAAAGCGCGCCGGAAGAGCGACGATCGAACACCCGAAGTTTTATTTTTTCGATGCAGGGGTCTTTCGGTCCATCCGGCCCCAAGGCCCTCTCGACCATCCCGAGGAGATTGCCGGGGCGGCCTTGGAGGGCTTGGTCGCTCAGCACCTGCGCGCCTGGATTGCCTATGGCGGAGATCGGAACAGCCTCTTCTTCTGGAGAACCCGGGCCGGCGCCGAAGTGGATTTCGTGGTTTACGGCGACGACGGCCTTTGGGCCGTCGAAGTGAAAAACGGCTCGAAATTCCACGATACCGACCTGCGGGGGCTGCGGGCGTTCCAAACCGAATACCCCGAAGCGCGCGCTATCCTCCTCTATCGGGGTCGCGAGAAGGCGGTTCGTCACGGCATCTCGATCATGCCTTGCGAGGACTTCCTGTGTGGATTGAAGCCCGGCCGCCCTTTGCCGTCGGCCACCCGATGAACCCGAAGGGATCCGCTTTCCCCAACTTGACAATTCCCGGTGCCCGAAAGATAGTCATAATGGCGACCGGACCGTCATGAAAATCGAAGCCTCCTGGATGATCATTCTGACCTTGGTTCTAACGGGGGTTTTCGGCCCCGCTGCACTTGGCGCTCAACCAAGGATCCTCATAGAAAAGATCCCGTCGAACCTGCCCTATGGCCTGCAAGAGCAGATCCAGAAGCTGTATTCCCCTTCGGCGGTGGACCGAGGCTACGCGGCCGTCGGCCTGGGCAGCCTCGGGACGGCGGCGGCACCCGCTCTCCCCTTTCTGAAATCGATGCTCGGGGACGGGATCGATCTCCGCAAGATCGTTCCGCAGGCCCAGGGAAACAAGACGGCGCCGGGCCTCCACGCCACGGGAGACACATCGCCCGGCCGGGAAGCCGCGCTGGCCATGGCCCAAATGGGATTGGCGGGCGTCAAGGAGTTGATCTCCGCGCTGCAAGGCGCAGACGGCGCGGCCGCCGCCGGCGCCGCGTACGGATTGGGGCAGGCCAAGACGATCCTAGCGGTTGCGCCTTTGGAAGCGCTCTTGCGCAACGGCACGGCAGGAGCGGCTCGGGCGGAAGCCGCCTCGGCTCTGGGGAATATCGCCGATCTTCATGCCTTGAACCCCCTGGCCTCGGCCCTCAAGGATCGGGAAAGTGTTGTCCGGTCGAACGCCGCCGAGGCCTTAGGGAGGCTTGGCGACCGGCGCGCCGTCGCAGGGCTGATCGCCTTGTTGCGCGACGATGAGATGCGTGTCCGCGAGAGCGCCATGCTGGCTCTGGCTAAAATCAAGGACCCGCTCGCCGTCGAGCCTCTGATCGCCCGCCTGAAAGCGCCTTTCGACGACTCCACGGCCGCCTTCGCCCTTGGGGAGATAAAGGACCGCCGAGCCGTCAAAGCCCTACTTGGAACGCTCGTGAGGACGAGCAGCTATACCGCCCAGGCCGCCGCGGCGGAAGCCTTGGGTAAGATCAATGACCTCTCGGCGATCGAGCCTCTCATCCGGATCCTGGAAATCGAGAAAGACGAGCTGTTGCGGGGAGCGGCCGCCAAGGCCTTGAAGGCCCTGACATCGTTCGATTACGGCGCAAACGGCGCCCGCTGGCGGGCTTGGTGGAACGCGGGCCGTAATAAATAGCGCGAGATTCTCATCGCTTAGCGTAGGGAATAAACTCGGGTTCTAATACGGCTCCATGATTTCGATGGCCAGGTCGGGGAGCCATCAACGGAGGGACAGAATTCGGACGGTGCCGATGCGCAATACGTCCACGCTCATCTTAGGGAGTTCTCTTGCCGCCAGCTTCGCAAAGGCGGCGTGCTGGGCCTCGGCACCGTGCATCAGCAGGGCGACCTGGGGCTTCACGTCCTGGGCCATCTTGAGGGCGGCCTCAGGCGACGCAGTCGGCGACGGATTCCCCGTCGGCAGGAAGGCGATATCGGCCCGGCAATCCTCGACCGGTACATAGGCCGAATCCCCGCCGTGAAAAAAGCTGACCGAGCCGGCTTGGACGCGGTAAAGCATGATCGGGCCGACGTGCTTTCCGACTACGGCATGGATGATCAAGCCCGCAACCTGGATGTCACGGCCTACGGCGGCAGTGACTATCTTGTCGGCCTGAATCCCGCCGGCCGCCTTCAGGTCGGCGGCGACGGTTGGTTCAGCCACTATCACGGCTCCCGTTTCGCGGGCCAGCGCCTGGGCGGTGCCGATAACGAAGTGATCGCTATGGCCGTGGGTGTAGAGCACGGCCTTTACGCCGTTCTTTTTCAGCACCGCGATATCATCCGCAGTCAACAAATTGGCCGGATCGACGAGGACCGTGCCGGCCGGCGTCCGGACGATGACGCCCGAGTAAGATAAAAACATCACGGCCGCACCCTTGGCGCCGAGCGGCGCCGCGAAGAGCTTGGCCAGCTCCGCCGCCGTGTCCGCCGCAGGACGCCCGACGCTTGTCGTTGTCATAAGAATCGCTCCTGCCATAGCCCAGAATAACGCCATTTCGCCCTCCCGGCCCGGCCGGGCCGCGCCCAATCGAATTTATCGTCTCCGACTTGCTTCACCGGCTTACTTTAGCAATTCGAGAAAGGGCCCGTCAATGGACCGCTCCCGGCCATCCAATCCGCAAGAGCTTCCGCGAACAGCCCGGGCTCCTCGAAGAAAGGCTGGTGCCCGCTTTGCTCGAAGATCCGGAATGTCGCGCCGGGAAGCTTGTCGACGACACCCTCCCAGAGAGTATGGGGCACCGTATAATCGAACCGTCCTTGCGTGATCAATAGGGGGACCTGCAACCGGCCGGCATCGACCAGGATATCCCAGGCCGGCGTGAGAGTCCGCATGACGTGCATGAGCTGCGCCGGGTTCCGGGACGCCCCTGCAAACAGGGGCGCCGCATCGAATCGAGGGTCGAAAAACCTCGTCGGCGTTTGGGCCAGTAGGGCTTGGCCGGGCGATGAAGAGGGCGTCAATCGAGCCATATTCTCGCGCAAAATCCGTTGGCGGTCTTCGGACGCGTCCGCCTTGAAAAAGGCGGAGGCCAGGGAGGCCAGGCGCGCCATATCGCCGAAAGGAGGCGTCCCCACGGCAATGACATGCGAAACGGCGGCCGGGCATCGCTTGCCGTACTCGATCGCTAGAATGCCGAGGATCGAGTGCCCCAGGACGGCGACCCGATCGACCCCGAGATCGGTCCGAACGGCCTCCAGGTCCTCGGCCAGGATGTCGAAGGTAAGATCGGCGGCTTGGCCGGTCGATTGCCCGCTCCCCCGCAGGTCGACAAAAACGAGCCTGAATCGGTCGCTCATTTGGGCCGGCATCAGGAGCTCGTTGGGCCGCGTCCCCATCCCGCCCGGGATGAGGATCGTCGGCCCTCGGCCGCGCGTCGTATAGAACAGCTCGGCTCCGTTGACTGTGACGTTCATGTTCGCTCCGGCAAGCCTCCGTCTAGCGGGTATATCGGAAGCACTTCAGGATGGTGAACCCGTCCTCGTTTTGCTCCGTGCCGTAGAGCTTGTCGCCCTGCCAAAGGATGAAATCCGCGGCCGAGGTGAAGGCGGACACATAGCGTCCGTCCGGATCGAACACGTCGTAGGCTTTCTCTTTTTCTTTCTTCCCCATTTCGCGGGAAGTCCGGACCAGGAGACGGCCGTCGGGGTGGGCGATGAAAGTCGCGTAGGCGGGAAACACCTCGGGAATGACGATCATGTCCTTGAGGTTGAACCCGCCCGTGGCCGGCATCTTGCCCAGCATCTTGAGGATCTCGGCTTGGTCCTCTTTCTTCACCCGGATCGGCACATACTCCCGCTCGATCGTCCGGCGCAGGCGCCCGTCGAAATCGAAAGCCCTGATCAAATACCCTTTGGCGCTTCCGACATAGACGTTGCCCCGGGCATCCGGCGCGAGGTTCATCGCCGGCATCTGGGTCAGCGGGTCCATCTTAAGATTTCCCAGGCTGGCCAGCTCGACCTTGGCCAGGGTCTTGCCGGGCTTCAGGTCCTTGTCATAGACTTTTATTTCGAACCCTATCTTGCCGCCCTCGAAGCTCAGCGAGCGGGCGGCGATCCGGCCCTGCGGGTCCATCATCAGCCCGGCCAGCCCCATGCCCGTGCCTTGGGCCGTGGATTGCTGCCGGAGAGGCTTGCCGTCGAGGGAAAAGTACGAGAGCCGCCGGTTGGCGCTGTCCTCGACCATCAGCTCATTGGCCGGCGTGATCGTCAAGCTGATCGGCCCGTTGAATTCGCCGGGACCCTGCCCTTTCTTGCCGAAGGAGCGCAGGAACTTGGCCTTGGCGTCGAACGCCTTTATCGAACACTCTTTGGCGTCCAGGACGAAGAACGATCCGTCGCCGCGCACCGCGATCCCCTCGATGCTCGAAAAATCCCGACCGGGCTCGTCGCCGCCGCCGATCGCCCACAAAGGGACAAGGGTCGGCTTGACCGCCGCACCCGCGGGCGGAACCGGACGCTTACCGTTCTTGACGACGACGACCCCGTCTACGGTCTTGATCGTCGTTTGCGTCCACCCCGACGCGGCCAGGACAATCGCCGTAGCGAGAATCATCAACCCAATTTTCAGCCCCTTCGTGCGCCGCATCGCTTTTCCTTTCGCCGGAGCTCGGCTCAAGGCCGCCGGAAACGGATTTATGATATCAAATCCCGAATTCCAAGACGAACCGGGTTCCCTTCCCCCGTTCGATCCGCAGGGTTCCGTCGAGCTGAGCCGTCAGCAAGCCCACCAGCTGCAATCCAAACCCGCCCGGATTCGCGAGATCGACCGATTCCGGGATGCCGCTCCCGTCATCCTCGATGACGAGAGTCACGCGACCATCTTTGGCCGAGGCGGAGACGATGATGGATCCCTCGTCCCGGCCGGCAAACGCGTGTCTCATGGCGTTGGTCAGGAGCTCGTTGACGATGATCCCCAGAGGGGACAAGGCTCTGACTCCCAGCATGATGTCATCGATCCTCGTCTCGATCTTGACCGAGCTTTGGTTGGGAAAAACAGCCGCGATCTCGTCGATCAAAGGCGGGAGGTAGGTCCTGAGCGACATCTCCCGCAAGTTCTCGGAGCGATACAACTTGTCATAGAGTACAGCCATGCTCCGCATCCGGCCCCTGGCTTCCCGCAGAGCCGCGACGGCCTCGGAATTCTTAAGCGCGGCGGCCTGCAAAGAAAGAAGGCTAATCATCGAGCTCATGTTATTCTTGATGCGGTGGTGCACTTCCTTGAGGAGAATCTCTTTTTCCCGAAGCAGGGCCGCGATCTTGTCCTCCGCCCGTTGATGCCCGGCAACTTCCTGCACCAGGCTTCGGTTGGTCGTCTCAATCTGTTTTTTATAGGCCGAGTTCTCGATATTGATGGCCAGAACATTGGCCAGATTTTCGACGTGCTGGGCATATGGCTGGAATCGGCTTTCGTCATCGAGGACCAGGGTCATGGCCCCATAGGATCCGAGCTGAGTCCTCAGGCCAAACGACCGGAGCAAGCCCCCATTTTTCAGTCCGCAGGGCGCCCTGACGACGGCTTCGGAGGCGGCTTTCCCGATGCCGCAGACATCACAGATCGCGGCGAAGAACGGGCCCGGGGAACGCGGGCGCCCGGCCGTGCAGATATGCACGGAGGCGACGCCGGGGACGGATTGGGTCGCCCGCTCCGCGAATTCGGTCAATTTCATGACCGTGGGCATAACATGCAGGGTGCCCTGCAGCAAAAGAAGTTGGTTGAGAATCCGCTCCCGGTCCAGCCCCTCCGTCGTCAGGCTATCCGCGCTCATGCCATTTTTTCAGGAATTGGGCCTGTTGGATGTAATAGGGGTTTTTCGCGACTTGGCCGTTGACGACCATCATCGGATGGACCGACAAGACATCGAACAACGTGCCTCCGTCGAAAAGATTGGCATTATACTGGCAGATCGCCGTTACGGGGTATTCAAGGACGACGTCGTTGACCTTGGCTTCATATTCGACCAGTCGCCGCGATCCCGGGAGTCCTTTGAGCGCCCACGACATTTCGCCGCTGACCCGAGAGCCGCGGAACCCCTCCGCGAGGCTCGAGGCGTAATAAGCCCTGAGCGTGTCCAACATGCGATCGGGGACAAAGGTTCCATCAGGGCAGTAGGTATCCTCGGCTTTGGACACCGATAAGGCGGCCGGGGCCGGCCGGTCGGGGATTTTCACCCCGAGCCCCCGCAGATAAGACAGCATCTCCTCGGGCGTGACCGTGTCGACAAAATAGCCCACCTTCTCGCCCTCTTTGAGCCCGCTGTCCAGGAATGCGGCTACGACTTCCCGGCGCTGGTTTTCGTCGTTGAAGATATAGCACATATGGGTCCCCTCCGGGAATGAATCGGGGGTGAATCCCAAAGAGATGTCCCTTCGTGTCTGAGTCATCATTGCCTCCCCTTATGTAAACAAAACTCGATCTTGGGAACCCCGGTTACTCGACTCAGAGCCGACATGGTATGAATGCCGGGTAACTCCCGCGCAGTGGAACTATTCTACTCCAACCCCGTTTCTCGGGCCAGCCCTTCTTGATCCAAAAACCTTGATATCAAGCCGTATCCGGCCAAGGCCATACCTTCAAGGAAGCGGAGCCGATCCAACGGCAAGGGTCAATCGCCGGGGGGTGACAAAAGGTTCCGTTTCTTTTCCACAAAAGCTGTGCATAAGCCTGTTGAAATATATCCATCTGCAATGCGTAAACTATAGTGTTCAATATGCTTACCGGAACTTGCACACGAATTGGTCGGGGGTGATAGGGGGCCCTAAAAGCCCCCCCAAAAATCATTAGAAAATATGGCCGAAATTGAAGTAGAGGCCCATGCCCTCTTTGCTGAATCCGACGTCCACTCGGACCACGAAATCGGGCAGATAGATCCGCAACCCGAGCCCGGCGTCGGCCGCGATCTTGCCGAGATCGATCTCGGACAGGCTAGGCCAGACGGTACCGAAGTCGGCGAAAACGTTCATGCCCAGCTTGATGCCCAGGGGCAGGTTGGCGTGCCAGACGAGGGGAAAACGATATTCGACGTTGGCCAGGAACTTGCCCTTGTCCATGAAGCGGTTCAGGGCGTAGCCCCGCATGGCGCTCAACGTATTGCCGCCGCCCAGAAGCGACAGATCGAAGAACGGGATCTTGTCGCCGTTGACGTACTGGACCAGGGTCCGGAAAGCGAAGACGTCGGCGTCGCCGAAAACGGTCATGTATTTGCGGAAGTCGATGGCGAAACGATTGAAGTCGGCATCCTGCGAGCCCAGGAAACTCTTGGACAGGTCGTCCTGCACGATCAAGCGGAAGCCGCGGGTCGGGTGGATCTGGCTGTCCGAGGTGTCGTAACGGAGGGCAACCGAGGCAAAGGGGGCAAACTGGTCGCCGGCCGCCACGAAAGGCTCCAGGTCGGCTCCCAAGGGGCCTTTCTTGGCCGCCATGTAGGTCAGGCCGCGCAGGGCGTAGCTGACCTCGACGGCGAAGTGGGGCGAGAAGCCGTGGCCCAGGGTCAGGGTCAAAGTTTTCGTGGTGTGGGTGAAAGTCGTCATATTATCTTTCAGCGAATCCGGCCCCACGCCATAGTATGTATAACTGAGATACTTGTCGTACTCGGCCTTGACGTCGACCGAGATCGGGTAGGTGCGGCCCTGCCGGATCTCGATGTCGGGCAGCGAGAAGGTGAAGACATACCAGCGCTCGCCCTTGCTGGAGTTGAACAGGATCAGGTCGAACGATTCCTTCTTGCCCAGGAAGTCGACCAGCTTGAGCTTGCCGCCGTAGCCGACGCCGATGTCGCCGTCATACATGATGATCGGCATCGGGCTCCAGGACTTGTAGGACTTCTCGGGAATGCCCGTGCCTTCGCCGGCAGTCTGGGCCATGATTCCGCCGGCCAACCCCAGCAGGGCGGCGGCGGCGAGAGCGAACCGGACGGCGCGTTTCGACATCGGATGCTCCTTTTTCTCTCGATCGCGTCCCCGAGGATACGCCCGCAGGGCCGCCAAGATGTCAAGACGATGCCAAGATTTGGTTAAAAAAGCAAGCCCTCACTTCTGGAACTTGTATCCGCTCCAGGGCACGGTCAGCAGGTGAACGGGCCGGCCCGGGTTGTCTTCGACCTTCTTCCGAAGGTTGTGCATGAAAGTGTCTACGGTCCGGGTCGAAGGGAACTTCTCGTAGCCCCAGACCTCGTTCAGGATGGCATCCCGACCGACCACCTCGCCCTCGCGGCCGATGAGCAGGCGCAGCAAAGCAAATTCCTTCGAGGTCAGATGGACCTCCTCGCCGGCCTTGCTCGCGGTCTGCTTGCGGAAGTCGAGGCGGATGTCCCCGAAGGCGGCCTCGTCGAGCGAGATCGGAGCCGGAGCGCCGCGCCGCAAGACGGCGTGGATGCGGGCCAGCAGTTCGCGCATGCCGAAGGGCTTGGTGACGAAGTCGTCCGCGCCCAGTTCGAGGCCCAGGACCTTGTCGATCTCTTCCTTCTTTTCGCCCGAGACGATGATGATCGGCGTCGGGTTGCCTTTCTCGCGCAGCGCCCGGCAAATCTCGAAGCCGCCCTTGGCCGGCAGCATCAGGTCGAGCAGGATCAAATCCGGCCTGTCCTTCTCGGCCATCTTGAGCCCCTGGGCGCCTTCGCCCGCCTGCAGGGTCGTAAATCCTTCGCCGGTCAGGAAGGCCGCCGTCGTCTCGCGCAGGGCCTTGTCGTCCTCGATGATCAGGATGGTTTTGCTCATGGCTTGGGGAAGAGGAGCCGGAAAACGCTCCCCCTTCCGACCTCGCTTTCGACCAGGATTCGCCCGCCGTGGGCGTCGACGATATGCTTGACGATCTTGAGCCCCAGGCCCGCCCCGCGCGGGCGGAGACGCTCGGCCTCGGGCGTCCGGAAAAAGCGCTCGAAGATCTTGTCCCGCGCCTCGGGCGGGATGCCGATGCCGTGATCACGAATCGCGATCTCGACCTCGGCTCCCCCGTCGCGGACTTCGACCTCGATCCTTTTATCGTTCGGGGAGTACTTGATCGCGTTGTCGATCAGGTTGAGGAGGGCCTGCTTCAGAGAATCGGGATCGGCCCGTAGAACCAACGGCTCGACCGGCGCCGCGACCCGGATATCGACGCCGTCCTCCTCCCGGGCCAGGGCGAAGGCCTCGACGGCATCGGCGACCGCATCCTGGGCCGTGATCGGCCGCAGCTCATAGCGCTTGACCTTTTGTTCGATGCGGCCATAGTCCAGGACATTGTGGATCAGGCGCGAGAGCCGCCCGCTTTCGGAAGCCAACAGGTCCAGGAACTTGCCCTGCTGAGCGGGGTCGGCCACCCGGCCGGATTGGAGCAGCTCGGCCAAGCCTTGGATCGAGGTCATCGGCGTGCGCAGCTCGTGCGAGACCGAGGATATGAACTCGGTCTTCAGCGCGTTCAGCTCGTCCAGCTTCTCGCGCGAGGCCCGCTCGTAGATGACCTCCTCCTGCAGCCGGATCCGCTCTAAATTGGGCATCAGCTCGGCCGCCAGGCTGCGCAGGAGGACCAAATCCTGCCGGGTGAACTTGCCGCCGGAGCGTTTCCGGCCCAGGACCAACCAGCCGCATACGACCCCGTTGCGAAGCGACAGCGGCTCGGCCAGATCCAGGCCGTCGCGGGCCAGCTCCTCCGCATAAGCGAAGTCGACGCCGCTATCCGCATCGGCCGATCGGGTCCGGCCGCGGAAAAGCCCCGGCGAGCAATCGGCCTGGCCGAGGAAAGCAGGATCGAACGAGTCTCCTCGCCGGATCATCCCGGCCCGAGATTCCGGCGACGCCCCGGGCAGCCGGTCGAAGACGAACACGCTGGCCTTCTCCGTCGGCAGAGCGGCCCGGATGGCGCTTAAAAAACAATCCAGCAGATCCTCGCGGCCGGCCAGGTTGCGGGCGGACTCGGCCAGGGAGAGGATCGCCTGCCGCGTATCGTACCGCCGCCGGAAGAAGACCCGATCGACAAAGTCCTGGATCCGCCGCTCGGCCGGATGGAAGGCCGCCGCCGCCAGGAGCACGGCCGCCCCGATGACCGGCGGGCTCGAGGCGCCGGCCGTGCCGGCAAAGAGCTTCTCGGCCACCAGGACAACCAGCAGGTAAATGCCTGCCGTCAACGCCGACAGCAGCGAGTACACGACGCCGCGGTTGATGACCAGCTCCACGTCCAGCATGCGGTGGCGGACGATGGCGATGGCTAACGAGACCGGGACGACGATGAAGAACAGCGACGAGACATCCTCCGAAAGAATCGGCCGGCCTTGCGGGTTGCCGAACAAAGCCATGACGACCCGGGGCAGCTCGTAGAGGAAGATGAAGGGCGCCAAGCCGACGACAAAACCGAGGCTGATCCACTGGATCTGCGGCCTGACCTCGGGCCTCAAGGGCCGCCGGTAGGCCCGGCCCAGCACGACCGCCCCGGCCGTGAGATACAGGACCACCAGGAGTCGCTGAATGAAATAACTCTGTTCGTAGAGCCTCAGCGCGGGCAGAGAGGGCTTGAGATAGCCCCACAGGAAGATGGCCAGGATATAGGCGGCCAGGAGGGCCGGGAGGGCATAAATCCGGGCCAGGCGGATGCGCGTTCGGCCGACGATGAGCAGGCAGAGATGAAGGAAGGCCGCCGGCACCAGGGCATAGAGGACGATGAAGAAGACGCAGGGGAGGAATGTCGTCCAGCCCGCCCGCAGGCAGTACTCGGGGCCGCTGACGACGAGGGTCAAGGCGAAGGCCATGCAAGCCCAGAAAAACATCCGGGCTTTGGCGTCGCGGGGCCGCAGGAAGAGCGTCGCCCAGCCCAGCAAGGCGATGATGCCGCCGATGACTAGAAAGAGCATCGGCATACGGCGGTCCCCGTAGTAAGGCACGACCTCGACGTCCAGATTGATTTCGCCGGCCTCCCCGTTGCGGGTCGTCAGACGGATCGGATCGCCGATTTTCTTGTTTCGCAGGAGATAAGTGACGTCGATGGCCGAGCCCGATTGGATCTTGATGCCGTCCACGGCAAGAACCCGCGAGGCCTCGACCGGAAGGCCGGGCCGGTCGCGCAGAAGAAAATAGCCATAGAGAGAGACGGCCAGAACGACGGCCCCCCCCACGAGGGCTAGAATGAAAGGCCTATTCTTGGCGATGCTGCAACCCCCCATCTGCCGGAAAATCTATCAGAGACCAAGCGGAGAAGTCAATCGGGACGGCATGCGATCGGGCCACGGCAGGCTTTGACGCAGACGCCGCAGATATGCTGGCTGACGATGTGCTTGCGGCGGAATTCGTCGAGCGTCTCGTAACAGCGCTTATGGTCGAAGTCGCCGGGCAAGCGGATGATCGCCCCGGCCGGGCAGGGCGCGAGACAGCGGACGCATCCGCCGCAGCCGAACTCGAGCGGGCGGCCGGGCTCGAGCGGCAAGTCGGTCAACACGGTGACGAGGCGCACGCGCGCGCCGTATTCCGGCGTCACAAGCAGGTTGCTGCGGCCGATCCAGCCCAGGCCGGCGGCCAGGGCCACGGCCTTGTGCGGCACGTGAGCCCGCTGGTTTTCCCAGTCGATGATCTGGGAAGCCGGGATGGCCAGCGCCGCGAAGCCGATACTTTGGATGTGATCGGCCAGCAGGAAGGCGCCGCGATCGAGAAAATAATTTAATTGCCGATAGTGGTGGAAATAGAGCGGCGTCGGTTTATCCTCGATGTCCTCGAGAACGGCGTCGGAGAGGCGCTTGGCCAGCGAGATCGCCCGCGGGAAGCGATGCTTGAGCCGATCGTGAAGAAGAAATCCTTCACGAAGTTCCGATACGTCGGCGACCCCGCAAAGGGAGAAGCCGAAATCCCGGCCAAGAGCCTGAATTTGTGGATTATGAGCGTGTTCCATGAGGCAGGCGTTCATTGTATTTCTCCCCTTCCCGCCTGTCAACAAAGCCCGCCGCCGGCTGCGTTGACTCTCGGCCCGGATTTGGTTATCGTTATCCCCAACACGGTTAGGCAAAGAGAGGGTGCTCATGTCCCAATTCACGCTCGGCATCATCAAGCCCGATGCTTTCAAGAAGCGCGTGGTCGGCAAGATCCTGACCCGGATCGAGAACGAGGGCTTCGCCATCGCCGGGATGCGGCTTCACCGCCTGACGATGGAGGAAGCCAAAGCCTTCTACATCGTCCACAAGCAGCGGCCGTTCTACGGCGAGCTGACCGAGTTCATGGCCTCGGGCTCCTGCGTCCTGCTGCTCCTGGAGCGCGACGACGCGATCGGACTCTGGCGCAGGATCATGGGCTCGACCGACCCGGCCAAAGCCGAACCGGGCACCCTGCGGCGCGAGTTTGGGTTCAACATCGAACGCAACGCCCTCCACGGCTCGGATTCGGCCGAGACCGCGGAATGGGAAATCGCCTTTTTCTTCAAGAAATAAGACTACTTCCCCGATCGGGATTGCCCTCGCGCCCGCCCTTGACATCCCATCTACCTCAAGAGGTAGACTGGCTCTGCGCCTTGGACGAATGATGAAAAGATCTCCGCCTTAGCCCTGTCATTCTCGATTTATTCTTCCCGTCTTTTTGGTCATTTTCCTCGGCGTAATTTCATTTTATGGAGTGCGTCATGCCTAACAAAACGTTCGTTCGGTGCCTCGCCGTCCTGGCCTGCCTGGGTATCCTGGCTCTGTCGGTGACCGGCTTGAGCGCGGCCGCCAAGTCGAGCAACAAGCTCAATTTCGTCCAGATTCTCAGACAGCCCGGGCTGCTGCTGTCCTCGCTCGTCCCGGTCCTCAACCCGAGCGCCGGCCAGATGACGGCCAAGGCCCCCGGCCGGCCCGCCCTTGTCCGGCCCACCACCGACATCCCGGTTCCGCGGCCCGGCACCGGCGACTGATCGGGCAAAATTAATCAGTAGGCTGTCGTTGCGCGCGCGACCCTATGGTCGCGCGCGGCAACCTCTCCAGGTCCCCACGGCCGACGCCTCGTCGGGCCTCGGGACGACAGCCGTGTTTCTTCGCCTGCCAATGTGTGCCTATACTTCCGGAGGAATATCGGGTAAATTCCCCTAGGCCCTTAAAATGCTGTTCATTGCTTTGTTTTTGGCCGGAGCATCCACTCTCCCCATTCCCCTCCCCGGGCCCGCGCTCCAAGCCGACCCCAAAATTATCGTAGCCGAGGCCAGAGCCTCCTTTGACGCCGGGGAGTACGCTAAAACCATCGCCATTCTCCGCGACCGGACCGCCCCGTGGGAGTCGGCCGGCAACGACCGTCCGGCCCTGGACGCCTACGACCTCCTGGCCCTTTCCTATTGGAACTCGGGCAAGGTCGAGGACTCCAAGCTCGCGGCCTTGAAAGCCCAAGCCGTCGCCTCCCGCCTGGGCCTGGCCAAAGAAGCGATCAAATCAGGCGCCTATATCGAAATCATCGAGCTCTATAAAAAGGCCAAGGCCCTGCGCGATTCGGAGAAGAACTTTGCCGGGTCGATCCCCGTCTTCGATCAGGCCATCGCCCTGGCCCGTAAGATCGAAAGCCCTGATTTCGAGGCCAAGTGCCTCCGCCAGCAGAGCATCAACCACTATAAGCTGGCCAACGCCGCGGCCTATCGCGACCTGAACCGCGAGGCCCTGGCCCTCGCTCTTCGCACCAAGAACCGCCGCGAAGAAGGCATCTGCCGCAACAACCTGGGCATCTACTACCTGGAGAGCGACGACTATTCCGAAGCCCTGGCCCAGGCCGAGAAAGCCCTCGAGATCGCCCGGGCCTTCGACAGCCCCGTGAACATCACGGATAGCCTGACCACGCTGAGCCTGATCTACACCGAGCTGGGCGAGTTCGACAAGGCCGCCCGGGCCCAAGCTGAGGTGCTGGCCCTCGACGCCCCGGCCGGCGACTCGATCCGACTGGGCATCGACCTGAACAACCTGGGCATCATCCATCGCCGCAAGGGGCTGATCAGCGAAGATCGGCGGGACTTCGAGAGCGCCGCGCAAGCGTTCGAGAAAGCCCTGGCCAAGATCGAGAAAGGCGACAATCCCAAGCTGAAGGCCCAGTTCTCGAACAATATCGGCACCGCCTACTCCCAGCTCGGCGAGTTCGACAAAGCCCTGGCCAGCTTCGAGGCTGCCTTGAAGCTGGCCGACCAGATCAAGGACTATGAAATCAAAAGCATCATCCTGAACAACATCGGGATCGTCTACGCCCGGCTGGGCGAGTTCGAGAAATCCACCGGCTACTATCAACGGGCCATCGACCTGGCCCTGGAGTATTCGGGCAAGACCTACCTCTGGGAGATCTACCTGGAGCTCGGCAACGCCCGCCGCAGCCAGGGCCGCCCGCAAGAGGCCGCCGAGGACTACCGGGCCGCGATCTCGATCATCGAGGACATCCGGGCCACAATCTCGTCCGAAGAGCTGCGGGCGACCTATTTCGGCTCGGACAAGCGATTGGACGCCTATTACAATCTCATCGACATGCTGGTCGCAGACGACGCCCCGGAGGCCGCCCAAGCCGCCTTCGAGACCCTGGAAAAGGCCAAGGCCCGCTCGTTCCTGGACAGCCTGGAAGTGCGCGCCTACATGAACCAGCACCCGGCCGGCGACCTCCGCGCGATCAACCGGGAAAAAGCGCTTCTGAACGACCTCTCGCGGGCCTACCGCAAGCTCTTGGAGCCCGGCCTGGACGGCGCCAAGAAGGCCCCGGCCCAGGCCGAGATCGTGAGAATCGAGGACGAGCTGGAGAGCGTGCGGCGGGAGATGCGGCGGGCCGACGCCGCCCTGGCCGCCCTGAAATATCCCAGCGTCGCCGCCTTCGCCGAAGCCCGAGCCATTCTGCCGGATGCCCGCACGACAGCCGTCGCCTTTATGATCGGCAAAGAAAAATCCTACGCTTTCGCCCTCAGCAAGTCCCGGCTGTGGGTGTATCCGATCCCGCCCCGGAACATCCTCCGGGCCGAGGTCGAGGCCTACATCAGGCGGATCTCCGATCCCGCAAGCGCCGACTTCGCGGCCGGCGCGGCCCTATTCGAGGAGCTGATCAAGCCCGCCCTGGAAAAAGACACCGAGAAGATCATCATCATCCCCGACGGGATACTCACCTATCTGCCCTTCGAGGCCTTGTCCACGCAAAAAAGCCCGATCCGCTGGCTGGTTCAAGATTACGAAGTCTCCTATGCACCCTCGCTTTCATCCTATCGCGAGATCCAGGCACGAGCCGCCCGAACCCACGCCCGCAGCAAGCCCGCCCTGCTGGCCGTGGGCGCGCCCGCCTATCCAAGCCCCGCCAAAGAAAAAGAAGCCGAAACCCTCATCCAAGGGCTCTATCCCGATCTGGGAATCGCGAGCTTGCGCCTGCCCAACGCCGGCCGCGAGATCGATCAGATCGCCGCTCTCTTCCCCGAGCGCCGCCGCACAGTGCTGTCGGGTACTGCGGCCACCGAGGAAGCCTTTAAAGCCCTCGCCCCCGACCGATACCGCGTCGTGCATTTCGCCGCCCACGGCCTGGTGGACGATCAGAAGCCGATGCGCTCGGCCATCGTCCTCGCCCCGGGCGCCGGCCCCTATGCCGACGGCCTGCTCCAGGCGCGCGAGGTATTGGATCTAAGGCTCGAATCGGATCTGGTCGTCCTCTCGGCCTGCCGCACGGGATTGGGCCGGCTCCTTCGCGGCGAGGGCATCGAGGGCTTGAACCGCGCCTTCTTCGCCGCCGGCGCGTCCGCTGTCCTCATGACCCTGTGGTCCGTAAGCGACGCGGCCGGTGTACCGCTCATGGATCGCTTCTACCGCCGCCTGCGCTCGGCCGAGTCCGTTGCCGCATCGCTTCGCGCCGCTAAGATCGAAATGATCGGCTCCCCTGCCTTTGCCCACCCCTACTATTGGGCGGGCTATATCGCGGCCGGGGCCGCGGACAGAGTGATTTTCCCCAGCCATAAGCTATTTTGGATTCTTCTCATCCTCGGGACAGGGATAGCCCTTGTTCTGATCAAAAAGCTTTTGTTGGCCCGCCGCTAAAGCCGCGTCAGCGCGTCAGCCACTTCTGGTTCTTCATCGTCAGAACCGAGAACGGCACGATCCACCACAGCAGAAAAGCGGTGATCAGCCCGTAAGGAATCCCGTAGAGAAAGGCCACGCTCTTATTGGTCCGCAGGTAGAAGAGCGACAAGATGAACGACAGGATCACCAGGAAGGCCGTGTGCCGCAGCATGAAGAGCGGGTTGACGGCAAACGAGTAGAGGACCAGCCCCAGCGAGAACAAGTGGAAGGGGTGAAGGAAGTTCAAGAAAATAAAGTCGATGATCGGCAGGATGCGGTTCTTCTCCCGGTAGCGGGTAAAGACGAAACGGGCCTGGAAGATCGACTCCCGGACATAGCTCCGGGTCCAGCGCAGGTACATCTTGTTCATGCCGTTGAAAGTAGTCGGCACGGTCGTGTAGACGACGGCGTTGGACTGGTAGCGAACATATTGGCCGGTCCGCAGGATCAATGTGGTCAGAGCCCGGTCTTCGCCGTGGTTGCAGGGCTCGTCCATAAATTTCTGGCTCAAGAACTCCGGCATCAGCGCGGCGACCATGGGCTTGTTGTAGGCGGTCAGGGCGCCCGGGCAGCAGACGACGGTGCCGAAGGTGCTCTGGTAGGCTCTGCCGTAATCGAAGGCCACGGAATATCTAACCGAAAGCATCCGGGTTAAAAAGTTCTGTTTCTCGTTGAGCACGGCCACCCGGCCAGCCACACAGACCGTCCGGGGGTCCTGGATCAGAGGAACAACGATGTTCCGCAGGGCGCTTCGGCCCAACAGGCTGTCGGAATCAAAGGTCACAACCACGTCACCCTTGGCCGATTTGATCCCGACATACAGGGCTTTGCGCTTGCCGAGATTCTTGCGGAAGCTTATCACCTTGAGGCGATCGCCGTATTTCTGCCTGGCCCGCTGCATATAGGTCAGGGTCAGGTCCGTAGAGCCGTCGTTGACGCAGATGAGCTCGAGCTTGTCCTTGGGGTAGTTGCCGGCGAAGACCGAGTCGATGGCCCGGGTGACGAGATCCTGCTCGTTGAGGGCGGCCATGATCACGGTCACCGTGGGCCAGGGCGTGTCCTCTTCCCGCAGGACCTTCATGGGCTTGTATTTGGCCCACAGAAACGTCTGCAAGGCCAAGGCCGAAAAGACCGAGACCGCCGAGAAAAGCAGCGGGTATGTGGCGATTCGCAGGAACTTGGAGCTGCGCAGAAAGTCCGCCCAGTAGGCGAACAGATGGAGCTTCAGGGCCGAGATCAGGATCAGAGCGCTGCAGATGATGATGGCAAAGACGATGATCTGATCGATGCGGTCCTTGAGCCAGGGATGGCTCATCACGGACCGGCGCGGCCGGCCCTCTATTTCAAGCTCGTCCAGAGTTTCTTCCCACATAGTGATACTTGTCTAA